>JAFGPP010000079.1 GCA_016936135.1 Thermoplasmatota archaeon | reverse complement strand
TGACGTTGTCAAAGGTAAAATTGGATGCCTTCCAACTATTTCGCTAAACACTTATGCAGCTGACGAGCTTATTTTAAGAAGAGAAAGGGCAACTCCTACTCCCACCCCGACGCCAATTTTAGAAGACAGGTCAAGCAATATCAGGCTTAACGTGGAATGGCCAAGGGCATTGCGAGCGTTTTATAAAAATCCGCTCTTGGGTACAGGATATTCCTCCATTACCCTGGCAAGTGATAATGATTATCTTCGCGCACTTGGAGAAACGGGTATTTTGGGACTTTTTGCATTTTTATTGATCTTTTTACGCATTATTAATGAGTTTCTGAAAAAGATACCGCTGACTAAAAATTTTTCAAAAGAGAATTTAGCGTTTATGGCAGGTTTATTTGGTGGTATGCTGGGACTTTTTATCAACGCAATGTTTATTGATATATTTGAAGCTTCAAAATTAGCAATAATATTTTGGTTTTTGATGGGCTTGAGTATAAAATTACTCAGAAATAAAAGCTATGAATAACATAAAAAAGCATTTAAAAAGAATAAAAAATCTTGAATATTGGGTTCTTTTTGTCGCAATAATACTGGGTTTTTTCGCAAGAATTTATAAGATAGAAAGCCCTATTGCAGACTGGCACTCCTTTAGGCAAGCGGATACCGCTTCAGTGAGCAGATTATATTCTGAGAACGGAATAAGTCTTTTATACCCAAAGTATCACGATGTTTCAACGACCCAAAGCGGTTTGTCAAACTTGGAAGGGTATAGATTTGTTGAGTTTCCGCTTTATAATGCGGTTCATGCACAATTGTTTAACAGTTTTCCAATTTTTACAATTGAGATATGGGGAAGAATGCTTTCTATTTTTATATCTTTAGCTTCCTCTATTTTCATTTTTCAAATTGTCAAAAGATATATTGGAGTGAATGGAGGTCTTATTGCTTCTTTTGTGTTTTTACTTTTGCCTTTTAATATTTACTTTTCCAGAGTTATTCTTCCGGAGCCATTAGCCGTCATGCTTGGTTTATTGGCCATTTGGTTATTTATTAAATATGAAGATGGCGGTGGCACTTTGTTTTTAGTATTTTCTGCTCTCACCTTTTCATTGTCGTTATTGGTAAAACCATACATGGTGTTTTACTCTGTACCCATGATTTTTTTAATATTTGGAAAAAGGGGAATAAAAGGGACTCTATTGGAAAAGAAATACTGGATGTTTGCATTAGCCGTTACTGCTCCGCTTTTACTATGGAGGTTTTGGATAAACCAGTACCCGGAGGGTATTCCTTTTTGGAAATGGGTGTTTAATGATGACGGGATAAGATTTAAACCTGCTTTTTGGAAATGGATTTTTGGAGAAAGGCTCACAAAGTTGATCTTGGGCTATTGGGGATTGATACCTTTCGTGTTTGGACTTCTAAAGTTGAGAAAAAATCAGGTAGTAATTTGGGGGCTGTTAATAGGAGCGTTTTTGTATGTTAGCGTAATTGCTACGGCCAATGCAAGGCACGATTATTATCAGACCTTGGTAATACCGGCAATTTCTATCGCCGTTGTATTGGGAATTATTGATATGTGGAATGATAAAACTTACGGAAATTTGAAAATTCGCTTTCTTCTTTTATTTTCTCTGTTTATGATGTTTGTTGCGTCTTTTAGCGAAATAAAGGAATTTTATAAAATTAACCATCCTGAAATAATTGAGGCTGGGAATGCAACTTCAAAAATTGTACCAAAAGACGCTTTGGTAGTTGCTCCATACTATGGCGATACGGCATTTTTGTATCAAACCAAAAGAAGAGGGTGGCCCGTTGTAGATAGACCGATAAATGAACTTATTGATAAAGGCGCAGAGTATTTTGTTTCGGTTGACTTGAATCATTATCAGACTTTGGAGTTTGAAAAGGAATTTGTGACTATTGTAAAAACTGATAATTATATTATTCTCGATTTAACCCAAAAAATAATATGAAGATTTTAATGCTTGTTCCGTATTTGCCGACAATAACGATGAGCGGTGGGCAGACACGCTGGTATAACATAATAAAGCATTTATCAAAAAAACACGATATTACGCTATTTTCGTTAATAAAAGACGATAGTGAGAAAAAATTTATACCGGAGCTTAAGAAATATTGCAAAAAGGTTAAAGTATTTACTCGTCCTAAAAATCCATGGACAATTAAAAATATTCTTTTATCAATTTTTGGCCCTTTTCCGCTTTTGGTGATTAGAAACCAGTCGCTTGAAGAAAAAAGTGAAATTCAAAAAGAACTTAAAAATGAAGAATATGATCTTATTCACGCGGAAACCTTTTATGTTATGCCTCACTTGGGGAAAACTTGCGTTCCTACAATATTAGTTGAGCAAACAATATGGCATGAAGTGTATAAGCACTATGTAATGCATGAAGTTCCAATTTTACTAAGGCCCTTTTTTATGCAAGACGTCGCAAAAATTAAATATTGGGAAAAGCACTATTGGGGTAAGGCCGACAGGCTTTTTGGTGTATCTTGCGAGGACAAAAAGGCAATGTTGAAAATTGTTCCCGATAAGAAAGTGGGAATTATTCCAAACGGAGTAGATACTAAATATTATGGTGAAAGAGATGTGAAAAAACATACGCCCCCAAGAATTCTTTATGGTGTAACAAATTTTGAGTGGTTGCAAAATCAAGAGGCTACGGAAATTTTAATTAAAAAAGTCTGGCCGCACATTAAACAAAGATACGCTGGTTCAAAAGTTTGGATTGTTGGGAGGAAAATTCCTAATTGGATTAAAAATAAAGCAAAGAATGGAGAATTGCTGGTGACCGAAAATATTCCTGATGCAAGAGATGCTTATAAAAGTGCCGAGCTTATGGTGGCGCCAATCAAAGGTGCCGGTGGAACGCGTTTGAAAATATTAGAAGCAATGGCGGCAGGACTACCGGTGGTTTCAACTAAAGTAGGTGTTGCCGGCTTGCACCTAACAGATGGGGAAAATGTGCTTATCGCGGATAAACCAAGGGATATCGCCAAAAAAGCAGTTATGATTCTCAAGGATAAAAAGCTGGCAAAAGAGATCGGTGAAGCAGGACGTGCCCATGTAGAAAAATATTTTGATTGGAAGTCGATAGTAAAGCTGCATGAGCCTATTTACAAAGAACTTTTGGAAAAATGAAGAAACCAATACTTTCAATAATTGTTCTTAGCTATAACACAAAGGGGTTATTGAGAGATTGTTTGAATTCGCTTGAGAGAATTAGGAAGGAATTACC
>JAFGPP010000078.1 GCA_016936135.1 Thermoplasmatota archaeon | reverse complement strand
GAGGGATTGCCGGCAAGAGTTTGCTGGCTTGGTTACGGCGATAGGGATAGGTTTGCATTAGCAATAAATAAAATGGTCAGAGAAAAAGAAATCGGACCTATCGCAATTACCAGAGATCATCTCGATAGTGGTAGCGTTGCCTCCCCCTACAGGGAAACCGAGAATATGAAAGATGGAAGCGATGTGATTGCCGATTGGCCTTTGCTAAATGCGTTGTTGAATTGTGCAGCCGGTGCTGATAGCGTACAAATACACAATGGCGGCGGTGTAGGAATAGGATTATCCACCCATGCAGGAATGGTAGTGGTTTGTGATGGTACAAAAGAAACAGATGAGCGTATTAAACGCGTATTTAAAACCGATCCGGGGATGGGGGTAATAAGGCACGCTGATGCTGGCTATGCTAGTGCAATCGAGGTTGTTAAAAAAACGGATCTTTGTTCACCGATGATCCCTAATAAGGTGCAATAGGATGATAAAAATCGATGGTGAAAATCTCTCAGTTGAAAATGTTGTAAATATCGCAAGACATTACGAAAAAGTTACTTTTGATGATAAGTCAGTTGAAAAAATTAAAAGATCAAGAATTGTTGTTGAAAATCTTGTAAAAGAAAATAAAACAATTTATGGGATTAATACAGGCTTTGGAGAACTTTCAAAGGAAAAAATTTCCTCGCTACATGTTGACGAATTACAAAGAAATCTTATTCGCAGTCACTCTTGTGGTGTAGGTGCCTTCTTGCCCACAGAAATTGTCAGGGCAATGATGGTTTTGCGTGCAAATTCTCTTTCAAAAGGTTTTTCTGGAATTGGAATCCAACCTGTAAGACTTATACTTGAAATGTTGAATGAAAGAATTCATCCGTTGATCCCCGAAAAGGGTTCGCTTGGTGCCAGCGGTGATCTCATCCCGCTTGCACATATGGCCCTGGCAATGATTGGTGAAGGAACTGTTGAATATAAAGAAGAAATTTTGGATGCAAATACTAGTTTTAAAAAGGCAGGGCTTACCGCCTGCAAATTGACTGCAAAAGAAGGGCTTGCGCTTATTAATGGTACACAGCTCATGACAGCAATAGGTTGCCTTTCATTGTTTGATGCGAAATTATTGTTGAAGAATGCTCAAATTGCAGCTTGTATGAGTCTTGAGGCTCTAAAGGGAACCGATCAAGCTTTTAGAAAAGAAATTCAAGATGTCCGACCACACCCCGGTCAAAAGACATGTGCCAGAAATTTATGGAAAATAACAAGACACAGTGAAATTATAAAATCCCACAGGGATTGTAACAAGGTTCAAGATGCATATACTCTTCGCTGCATGCCACAGGTGATTGGTGCGTCAATTGATGCTTGTGACTATGTGTATAATGTTATTTCTACTGAAATCAATTCAGCTACAGACAACCCTTTAATTTTTCCTGACATCAACGAAAGCATTTCAGGTGGTAATTTTCATGGGCAGCCAATTGCACTTGCACTTGATTTTCTTGGAATCGCAATCGCAGAAATTGGAGATTTCAGCGAAAGAAGAATTGCACGACTTATCGATGGCAATCTTTCAGGATTACCGCCATTCCTAATAGAAAACAGCGGTCTTAATTCAGGCTTTATGCTACCACAATACGTGGCAGCGGCATTGGTAAGTGAAAATAAGATTTTATGCCATCCGGCAAGTTGTGACTCCATTCCTTCTTCTGCAAATAAGGAAGATCACGTAAGTATGGGTGCAACGTCGGCATTAAAGCTTCTTAAAATATTGGAAAACGTTGAGCGTATTATAGCTATTGAATTTTTGACATCTTCCCAAGGCTTGGAGTTTCATAAACCATTGGAACCATCTGACGGTGACAAGGCAGCACTAAAGATGACCAGAAACCACGTACCCCGTCTTTTTAGAGATAGACCTATGAGCAAAGATATCGAAACGATTTTTAAGCTTGTAAAAAACGGAACTTTGATACGTTGTGTGGAAGAAGTAACTGGAAAGTTAGAATGAATATTTTAATATAAAGATATAAGTATAGGTAATATTTTTAGGGGGGCTAATTACAATGAGTATTGGTGCAGATTTATCCCAATTCATTAACGATCAACTGGGAAAAGCTGGAATTAATGTAGCTCCTGTTGTTAGCGAAATAATTGTTTCTGTTGGTATTTTTTTAGTTTCACTTTTAGTTGGATGGATAGTTTATAGTATCTTCGAAAGATATTTTTCGCTTTGGGCAAAAAAAACAAAAATAACTTTAGATGATGCAATTCTTGCAAATATTAAAAAACCGATTTATCTGCTTGTTATAATTTTTGGATTGTACTTCGGATTGGAATTTCTCTCTTTTTTGAAACCATTCTCATTTGCATTATCCATAACTTTTACAATATTGGAAGTTTTTCTAGTCGCTTTTATAATTACTCGTGTTGTTAACGTACTAGTTGCATGGACAGCAGAGCGGCGTAAAAAACAGAAAATGAACGAACACATTTTGTTTTTACTTCGCAAGTTGATTAATGCTGTAATTTTTATCTTTGCCTTTCTTATTATATTATATATCTATAAAATTGATTTATCCGGAGTTGTCGTCGGACTTGGAATTGGTGGAATTGCAATTGCTTTTGCGCTACAGAGCATTCTTTCCGATGCATTTAGCGCATTTTCAATATATTTTGATAGACCTTTTGAAATTGGTGATTACGTTGTAGTCGGTGAATATTCAGGAACTGTACAAAAGATATGTATGAAATCAACAAGAATTGCTTTATTGCAAGGGGAAGAACTAATTATTTCAAATTCGGTTCTTACTAGTTCCAGTATAAGAAATTTCAAAAAGATGAAAAAGAGAAGAATTACTTTCACATTTGGAGTTATCTATGGAACTCCAAGCGAGAAACTCAGAAAGATACTAGATATGGTTAGAAAAATTATCGAGAAAGATAATTTATCAAAGGTTGACAGGGTCCACTTCAAGGAATTTGGAAATTTTAGTCTAAATTTTGAAGTAGTATATTATGTTAACAGTAAAGATTACAGCAAATATTTGGATGTTCAACAAGCAATCAATTTAGGAATCAAAGAGGCTTTTGAAAAGGAAGGAATCGAAATGGCTTTCCCAACTCAAACCATCTTTCTTAACAGAGAAAGCTAATAATGATTCAAGAAATAGGCTTATAAGATTTCTTGATATTTAGTTTACGAAATTGTAGAAAAGCCCCGTGGTGTAGTGGTTAGCATCAGAGACTCTGGATCTCTAGACACCAGTTCGAATCTGGTCGGGGCTGTAGAAAAATATTAGTGATTTTATTAGAGCAGTGTTTTTCTTGAAGAATAAAAGGGGGAGGAAAAGAGGGAAAGGAGGAAACATATAATTTAAAAAATAATATGTTAGTATTATACCCTCTTCACCTCACAAAACTTACATAATGTCTAGGCTTTTAAAACTTTATCTACATTATAGAAACATTTAAAGATATAAATCCCATTATAATTATTAACTGGGGGAAATGTAAAATGCGATTACATACAAAAGCAGTTGCTATTCTTATTTTGTTCTTGTTTTTAATGGCATCAGTTGTGCCAATTATAAACGGTTATTATTTACTGGATGATATTGAACCACCTTTTACTTCGATATTTTTCGATGAATATACAGGCATGGTAACATTAGTCGCAATAATATATCCACTGGAAGATGAACGGAAAGTTAATGCAACCTATTATAAAATTGATGGAGGGCCTCAAACAAAATATACTGAACCATTTCAATTATCTGAGGGAACTCATACAGTCGAATACTG
>JAFGPP010000077.1 GCA_016936135.1 Thermoplasmatota archaeon | reverse complement strand
TCATAATGCCAAAAATTGATGCCGAAAGAGCAGAAGGGGCTCGACTTACAGCTTAAGAAAGTGGATAAATTCGGTACTCTTGAGTAAATCAATCTCAGTATCTTTTTCACAAAATACCATAGCAACTGACGAATTATTACCAGCCATTGTATTAAATCCTATTGTTAATAAAATTAGTACTTTAATAATTCTCATTATGTTTTATTTTAATTCTTTAGCGCCGGTCTTTTTATTGTTTTG
The DNA here is from genome assembly GCA_016936135.1 of Thermoplasmatota archaeon. GTDB lineage: Archaea > Thermoplasmatota > E2 > DHVEG-1 > DHVEG-1 > JAFGPP01. Next base: position 14,063 of record JAFGPP010000077.1, on the reverse strand, counting down.
CGGTTTAAACATGGCATGCAACGGGTTGGCAAACCGCACGAAGATTTACGAAACGATAGTGGAGTAAATTTTTGTGCTTTGCCTGTTGTTTGTCTGTGCCTATTTGCCCCCTGTCTTCGGGCGCGATCCTTTTGTTGTCAATACATGTATAGGGATAAATATTTTACTCAGTTCCAATTAATCTTTTTATAATATATTATCATTTTTATTGTTTTTGTAAATATATGGTTTTTCTGGTGTTTCATTTAATCTTAAAACACGTTTCAATTAGCTTTTTTAGTTTAAAACAATAAATATGATCCATATTTGTCATTTCTCGAAGTAAACAAATTCAAGTACACGTTCAAATGTATTTGTACATCTATGAGGTGGCAAATGGCCACCATAGCTATCAATTAAAATTCCTTTTCTGCCATATCCTTTAGAGATATAGATGCATTCCCATTTATTTTCATCATACATGTCAATTATTTGTGAAAAATCTTTTACATCTAATCTGTTTTTAATTTCAAATACTGGCCCCGTTCCAAACCAAATATAAAATTCACCTTCAAAATCAAATTTAGACTCAGAAATTATCTGCTTGATGTCTTTAATGTCATCCATCTCCAGATGAATATATATAGCAAAGTCATTCTTTGTAATCAGTTCTCCTTCTTTATAATTTGGCCATGGGCTTATCTGTATTAATTTAAAGTATTCTTCAGAGTAGTGATATGGACTGTTTCTTATCAAATCACAAAAGGAATCTGGCAAGGTTTCTAATAGGTTCTCTCGAAATCGTCTTTCCTGATTCTCTTTTAACTTTTTACTAGTCTCAATGTTATTCATAATGTTAATCTATTAATTTTTTCGAAGTAATTAATTTTTTTGTCTTTTCATTTTCTTCGCGCCCGTCTTTTGTTTTCTCTCTTTGGGGCAAATAGGCATTGCAAACAACGTGTTGCGTGTAAGTGACGTTTGCTGGAGGCTTTGCGGAAGCAAATGTGGCGAAGCCCGGAGCGACAGCGGAGCATTTACACGCTGTTGTATGCCGTTTGCCAACCTTATCATTACTTCTGCGCGCCATTCTTTTATTATTCCCAGACAAAGAGCCAAGCGATACCCTTATAAACGCCATAAAATATCCATCCTAAGGGGCCAGGTCTAACTGTTTTTTCTGTCCTGACTTCTATTGTAATATATTCGATGAGATGCGTCATACTTGTAAGTTTGCCTTTAAGTAGATCAATTTCTTTATTCACACGTTCAAGTTCTTTTTCAACTTCCAGCGTAGCCTTTACATCTTCAGCTTTATCAAGTAATTCAAGATACCTTTTTCGGGCTTTTTCAAGAGTTTCAAGTTTAATATTTAAGTCTTCATATTCTTCAGTTACATCTTTTCCGGATAGTTCTTTTTTCGAAACTTTTCCCATTCCTTCAATGGTCGATAATGCTTCGATTTGATTTTTTGAAGGTATTCTAATAGTTGACATGCCATTTGTTTGTTCAACAATATATCCGTTATACTTTTTAGCTATTTGAACAATTTTGATATGTATGCTATCTGGTTGATCAGAAGTGAATAAATACTTCATGCTATACATAACTTTTCTAACAGAAAAATTCATAGGTTCATAAAGTCTTTTTGAATACATTACTTGTCTTGAACATCCAATAGTTGATAAAACTGGGACAATGAGAACCAATATTATGAGTAATTCTTTAGAAAAGTTTATTTGATGTTTATTATTACTTACATTTTTGATCATCTTGCTTTTTCATCCTTTCTTTGGCGCGCATTATTTGGCTTTGATAAGGTTGGCATATGGCATACAACGGGTTGCGGTACGCCAGAAGTTTTCCGAAGCGATAGCGTAGGAAAATTTGGGTGTAGCGATAGCGAAACCTGGCTACCGCTGTTGTAAGACGTAAACCTGCCCCTGCCTTTCATCTTTCGCCGCCGCCTTGTTTCTTTTTAGGAAATACCGCAGTTACTTTTGATATTTTAAACATAATCTCCATTATGTCATAAATGGAGTACAAACTTAAAAATAATATAGATAATTTAACTACAAATAGTAATATAGTCTTAGTTTTACCAATAGTTATAATAGGCAAATTAATGTTTTCTAAAAAACAAAAGAATATAGATAAGCAAAATAAAATAAAAACAAATTTTGTCCCATCTTTTAATTCATCATGTAAATTATCTATTAGTTCAAACTGTTTTGTTTTCGCCTCATCAGATATGTTATCATTATTTACCAACTGGTTTTTAATACTTTCTGTCATCGAGTAAATAAAAGCAAGAATTGTGAAAATAAACCCAAGCAAAATTCCCAAGAACTGTATGAGGAAATCAATTTTGATTATTGATATGTTTTTTAAGTCAAAAAAAATGCTGACTAATACTGATAAAACGATTGGAGTGCATAAAATTAACACTGGTTTTAAATGATCTTTTTTCATTTCAGCTTTCCTTATTGAAATCTTTTAACTCTTTAATTGTTTCTAAAAGTTCATCGAAAGCTTCGTCATCAGGATTTCTTAAAAAATATTTTTTTATGTTAAAAATGCTTTTTATTTTTTGAACGATGCCATTTTTCTGAAATGCCATTGCATACTGTCCACCACCGGCAGAAATGTAGTGTATATAATCAGATACATTTTCCTTTAGTACTTTTAATTCTCCATTTTCATTTTTTAACTCAACATTAAATTCAGTGTTATTGAATAGATCGCGTTGGTTTTTTAACAGTTCATTTGCTTTTATTTGCCCACCAAACAGATTAGGTGATTTTAAATTTAACCTTAAAGAATAAATTTTATCAGCATCTTCAACTGTTTCCCAAAATTTACTTGAATGAGTAACCTCTGTTATTTTAACAGTGAAATGATTTACCATCATTATTTCAGTAAAATAGTTTTCAAGGACTTTTATAGCTGAATTTGTCGAGGCAAACAATGTGGTATTATTTTGAACTAATATTGACTGGCCTTCTAAGTCAAATATTACATAAATGAATGGGAAATCTTCAGATTTAACCTTAATGATATCCTCTTCTCTTGGTTCATAATGGGGAACAGATTTGCATTTGGCAAATTTAGTTATTAGTACCTTTTGTGTAACGTCCTTATAATGGTAAAGCAAGTATTTTTTACCTTTTAATAAAATATCAAATTTTTTATTTTCTCTTAAAGATGTAAATATACCTCGAAATAGTGCGACCTTATCATTTAAATCTTGTAAGAGAGAGCGCTGTTGTGTTTCGATTACAAAGTACCTGTAAGATAAAAATTCTATACGTTTATGCCTCTGTATTCCCATTTATCGCTTTCCAGTTGCTCGAATATGTATTATATGTATTCCAGTGGCGTCTTGCTATCTAACTCTGCTAACATTTTGCAAATTTATAGATTAGTAAACAGATCTTAGTTATATTTTAATTCTTCTGGAACTTCAGAATATGGCATAACAGTCTCTGTATTTTTATTCATTGTATATCGTTGTTTATTACCAACTTCAAGTTGTGCTTTTTTAATTTGATCGATCACAATTTTAAAATCAGATTGGTTTACTTTGCGATCATGTTCCTCTCTTATCGCAGCTCTAACTGCAGCCTTTCTAACAGCAATTGCTATGTCTGCAGGGGAAAAACCTTCTGACATTGTTGATAGTTGCGATATTGAGACATCGGCATTTTGGGGAAGTGTATCGGGAAGATATTTTTCCCAGATATATTTACGAAGTGTTATGTCTGGTAATTGAAATTGAATGTGTGCAGCGATACGTCTAACAAATGCATCATCATAATTACTTTGAAGATTGGTAGCAAATACTACAATTCCACTGAAATGGTTCAACTCGATCATCATGGTGCTGCGTGTTTGGTTAATATATGCTTCATTCGCTTGAGTTAAGTTTGTAAATCGTTGACTTAAAATTGAATCAGCTTCATCAAAAAACAATAACGCATTTACTTCTTGTGCATACCTGAAAGCTGCTTGAATATTTTTTGGAGTTCCCCCAACAAATCTTGATTCAAGTTCAGCATAATTAATTTTAACCATTTTTAACGAAAGTATAGTTGCAAGAGCCTCAGCTGCACTTGTTTTCCCGGTGCCAGGGGGACCATAAAAATTTACAGCTATTCTATTCCCCGCTTTATCAATGTTACCGAGCCATTTTTCAATAATAGGACTTACTAATATAGTATTTGCAGCATGGCTAATAGCATCTACAGTTTCTTGGGGAAGAATTAAATCAGATAGTTTCCATATTGGGTCTACCGTTTCGAATTGCAATGTTTTCCCATTATTTTGTTTCTCAATATCAACTGTTTGATTTGTATTAGAATACTCAGTATTATGAATTTGTTGGTTTAAATTGTATTGTGCTCGGCGATTTGAGAAAAAACCCATAGATACCTCAAATTAAATAGTTATGGAATGTTGTTTCGTGCCTATATATTGAAATTCAGATGGAAGATCTTCTATCTTTATATTTTTTTTTGTTATTATTTCAGGATAATCGTTGCTATTTTTGCCAATTAATTTAAATGTCAGTTGTCTAAAACCAGCCCGAATATTCTCAATCGTACATAATACATTTATAACACCACTTAAATTATTTTGACGTGCCCAAAAAGCAATCTCATCAACTATTTTATCCCAGTTAACAATTGTAAAATATAATACTACTGAAGTTACTAAACCGACTAAAATATTTTGCCACATAGCACCACCATGAATTAAATGAGATTAATATTATGATTTAAAATGAGGATAAATATATCTTTCCACTGTTTTTTTATCCGAAAGAATACTATGCCGAATTGAGGATGGCAAACTCAACCAAGCAACTGTTGCTGTTATAGAAATATTATTACCATTTTGATTATGTATTGTTAGATTTTTTTTTATGCTTCTATTGCTTCTTTCATTTTTATCTAATAGTTGATACTCCAGCGTAATTTTATTATACTCTTTAGGAATTATTGTAAAATCTTTCTTTTTAAGTTTATGATAAATACCATTTATGGAAACACTATTTGTATCTTTAGCAATTAATGATGCCAATTGGGTATACACCCATGTAGTTTCTGCATCTTCGATATCCCCGTCAATTGTTGAGATAAGTCTTTTAACAATTAATAACAGTCCTACAAATAGTCCTATTATGTAAATGATACTTTTCATATTGTTGCAGCCATTTCATCACCCATTTTTTCAATAGCTTTATCGGTAAAATCTGTTGTGTTAATTTTACTATGTGTATTGCCTAATATCTTATCTCTAAATTCAACTGGTATATCTATTGGGTTTATAGTTTTTTCACTTTTTTGCTCAATAATTTCTTCTTTATCGTTTAACTTTTTATCTATTGATTTTCGAAAATAGCTACAAACTCTTTGAAGATATGAATTTGGACTTTTTCTTTCGTAATAAACTAATTGACCAATAAACCAGCTCTTCAATTCTTCCCAATTCCGTCGCAATTTTTGTATAATTGGAGTTACGATAGAATCAATTTTTAAGAACACTTCTTTAACTAATGGCTTTAATTGTGGGAGATTTTCTTCAAACCACGGTAACACGGATCTACTCATCCAATCAGCAAAGTTGTTCCAAAAATTTAACAAGGCTCCTATTCCAACAATTGTTAAAACTTTCCAAAAAACTTCTACCCAAACCATTTCATATCTCCTTATTATTGTTTAATGGATATAAAATAAACCTTTGTTCATTTTGATTTAGTTCTAAAAATGCGTCCTTAACATCAAACGGCAAAAGATCCCAAGTAAGTCTAATGGTATGTGAATATTCATTCGTATTATCGGTCGATTTCATAAATATATTTGTTATTCTCTCCCAATCATGGGATGACAATGTTTTTTTATAAATAACTTCTATTCCAAGTATATTATCTGTAGCCTTTTTTAAGTCAAATGGTGATATTTTAATTTTATTAATATTTAATATTGATTTAAAAGAGTTATCTGTTATAATTAATTCACATGCAATAGCATATGATTGTTCATTGTTAAAACCTAAGTTTTTTTCTAATACGTTTGCTATAAAGTTACAAATACTTTTTTGTTGCTTAAAATCAATATCATCTTCATTAACTTGTTTACCAGCATCGAAATAATTATCAAAAAATGAGCGTATTATTTTGTTAATAGTATCACCTTGAATTTCCGGAAACTTATCTTTTAATATGTCTAACGTACGATTGAATGTTTCAGAATTAAAATCTGGTTGTGCATTAAATCTTTTAAAGATGTTACTCAATTTGAAATTAAAATTGGACATATAATTATTTCCTTTTCTAAATAAAAATGGCATACTAAAGTTAAATTAAAAGATATTCACCTATACATTTGATTGTATACTCAGTATATTTTGAACTCTTTTTATTGCTACATTAGCAGAATTATCTCCTTTTAATAAAGCCTTATGATATAATTTTAAAGCAATGATATAATCTTGTTTGACACCTTTTCCATTTTCGTATAAATACCCTAACTTCATAACTGGTAATTGTTCTTTTTTCTCGATAACGATTTTAAACCATTTTGTTGCTTCAATAGAATTCTTTTTTATACCAAACCCATTATCTAACATAATAGCAAGATAAAATTGTGAAAGTATATGATCTTGGCGTGCGGCTGCGTGAAATAATTCGATTGCTTTAATATAGTCTTTACTAAATTCTTTGCAACCATAATATAAAATATATCCTAAATAATATTGTGCTTCAGCGTGCCCTTTTTCAGCTGCTTTTTTAAACCAATGTGCTGCTTCTTTTAAATTTCGTTTAGTTCCTTTTGCTTCATAATACATTCGCCCTAAATTGAATTCACCATCAGGATTTTCGTTAGAGGCTGCATTTTTAAACCATTTAATTGCATCCGTATAATTTGGTTGAATACCAGGTATACCGCGTTCATATATTAAGCCTAATCGGTTTTGTGCATCAGAATTGTTTTGATTAGCCGAGATAGAGTACCAATTAAATGCTTGTTTTTCATCCGTTTTGTTTACCTTGCCAAATTCATACATAAAGCCAAGATAATATTCAGCATTTGAATGATGCTTTGCAGCTGCTTTACTAATATACTGGAAAGCTTTTAAATCATCTTCTGGGATTCCAGTACCCTTCAAAAACATTATTCCTATATTGTATAGCGCTTGTATATTTTCTTGATCTGCAGATCGCTGAAACCAACTGAATGCTTCTTCGTAATTTTGTGTAACACCTCGACCATCTCTATACATTTCTCCAACTTTATTTTGGCCATCGGGGTTGTTATTTTTTGCAGATTTTAAAAACCATTCAAATGCCTCAATATCATTTAGAGGTATGCCTTTGCCATGTTCATACATAATTCCTAATTTAAATTGCCCGCTGGCTTTAATCTCTACAGATGCATTTTCATTTTGAACTAATTTAAAATACCAAGGTAAAGCTTCTTGATCAGCTCTTAAAATATCCTTGTACAAATCAGCAATATTTAATTGAGCGGGTGCATGGTTTTGTAATGCAGATTTTAAAAACCACAAACGAGCTTTTTCACAATCCTTTTCTGCCCCTTCGCCATTAACGTACATTAAACCTAATACATTTTGGCTATCAGCATTTCCATTTTCTGCTGCAGCAATAAATAAATCAAATGCTTTAGAAAATTCTTTTTTTTGATATGCTGCATACCCTGCTTTGAATAGACTATTGGAATTATCAGATGTATTCACATCAATTGATGATGAAAATATTTGTGATGATAATAAATTCTTTGGAATGCTAGACCAAATTTCAGAAAGCGCAGTAATTGAAATAGCTATGCCTTTAGTACCACTATCATCAGTACGTATAGCAACAACGCCGCAAACAGTATTAGTATTTATATTAAAAACCGGTGAGCCACTATAACCTTCTTGTAAGCCATAATAATCTTCAACAATTAGGTCCCAAGCATCAACACGACCATTTATTGCTGTCTTTTGCAGAGTGATAGGTGAACCTATTTTCCCATTTATCGGCCGACATATTATCGTATCAGAGTCAATACTATACCCGGAAGAGGAAAATGGATCACCTCTTTTTACAGTTGTATTGATTTTTAAAATAGGTATATTATGCGGTGAGTCTTTAATTTGAATAACCGCTAAATCAGTTAAATTATCTAAACAACAAATTTTAGTTTCTCTATCATAATCCTCAAGTAATAAAGATCCAGGTCCACCTAATCTGTTAATAACATGCGCACAAGTCAGAAAATAAGAATAATTACTTCGATCTTGATAAATACAAAATGCGGTACCAAAGGTCCCATTTTTAGTAGGAATATTACTTCTAACTAAAAAAACTGATTTATGCAATTCTTGGTTCATAAAATTTTACTTATTTAATTTAATTATCATTTTAATATTTAGGTTTGCGCCTACTTTTGATTTAGTAATATATATATTACCTTCACCCTCGAAACCGAAACCAACTTCAATTTCAGCTTGTTCTACCATTGATTCTTTATCCATTTCTTTACATGCTTCAATAACAGGCTTAGAAATCCTCATTAAGATTGGTTTTATACTTTCTATCGCAGTATCAACTTTTCGTGAAAAATTACCGGAAATTTGTTGCATTTGATTTGAAAAAAATTCAGCTTCAACCAACACACCATCTTCTAACTCATTTAACTTACTTCCCATAATGTACTCTCCTTTACGATAATTAAACAATTATATGTCTTTCTGTCTTTCGGCGGCGTCTTCCTGTCTTTGGGGCAGGTTTATGTTTTACAACGGGTTGCTGCATACCTGTTGTTTTTGCGGAATATTTATGCAGCAAAAATTACAGGTTGCAGCTGTTGGTGGTTTTAGATTTGAATAACTAATCTTTACATTTATCCGCCGCCTCGTTTTTTGCAAATTAGTAGTCACTACCAAAAGAAATCATTTTTGCGATTCGTTTCTCTTCATTTAAATATTGTTCTATAGATGGTAAAAAAGAGACTTTTTTACCCACCATATCTTGCGATATTTCGCATGGCTGTTGAACAATGTCTGACTTAAAACCTAGATAAGTATTACCTGGTGCTGTAACCGATTCTACTATCAAGAAATGTTTTTGTAAATTAACTCTAATGATTGTTCCATTTATGCATTTTGCTTGATTGTTAATTTGAGAGAGTATTGCTTGCATCTTTTTATAAATCCCTAAATCATTGCGTCTAGCAAGTGACAAGATGGACTGAGAAAGACAGTTAACAACTTGATCAAAAGAACTAAGCTGATAGTGTATTTCCGCCATAGATAGAGCTGCAAATAAGATTGTTTTTGCTTCTTTATATTTTGTAGGATTACCTGAAATTATCTGTGAATAATATTTTAAAGCATTTTTAAAATCATTGCGTTGCCGATAAAAACATCCGATTTTAAAACAGATAAACTTTTGTAACGCAATAGATTTTGGATCAGAAACGTCTTGTTGGTAAGCTTCATTTGCAAATTTTAATGCCTCAAGATATATTTTTTCTGCCATTTGGTAATCTCTATTTTTCTCTTTTTCTTGCGCCCACTTTCCTAAATTATCAGCAATGCTTGATTTATTTATTATTTCGTGTCTTATTGTAGAACCTGTTGACTCTTTATTTAGTGCGGTCATAAAAAGGTTATGAGCAATGGAGTATTCACCTTGCCTGTTTCGTACTTGCCCCAGTGCATTTAATATAACATAATCATCTGGACTCAATTTATGCGCTTTTTCGAGGTGCTTGAATGCATCATCTATTTTATTTTCTTTTCTTGCCATGTTACCCCAAGTTAACCAAATTAATGGATCTCCAGGGCTTAAATTTGCTGCTATTTGCATTAATCTATTTGCTTCAGAGTTATGTCCTTCATTTGATTCCATTACAGCCCAGTTGCGATATATCGAGGAAAAGCCTTGCGCTATGTCACGAGCTCTTTTGTAATCAGCAACAGCATCATCATATCGACCTGCTTGATATTTTTGAAAAGCAGTCTGTACGAGCATTGCAGCTACTTTTTCCTCCTCAGTTGAAGCACCAAGATTTTGTAAGCTGAAACGATATTGTTTTTTCGCTCTTGCGGCTTCCGCAACGGTAGTTGCAACAGACCTAATTCTATCGTCAATAGTGCTTTTTAAAGCTGAGTCATTGTCAAGTTGTTTTCTAACATACCCACGCGTTAGTGGAAGAAGGCCATATCTACTCTCAATTTCGCCTCTAGCATCTATCGATTGTTCTGGTATAATAAGTGAAACAAGAATAAGTTCATGTATCGAATCGGCAAATGCATTCCCGTTTAGATCTGAAACATATTTTACTACCCCTGGCGCTGGTGTTTCTTCAAAACAACTAAGAGTATAGAGTAAAGTCTTGGATTCTATAGAAAGAGAATTAAATATTTTATCGAAACAAAATAAAGAAATATCGCTCGACGTGTTTGAAATTTCATTCGCTACTGTTTTCAGATCTTGACCTAAAGATACTCTTCCAATTACCCACTTTATTGCCAAGGGATAACATGCAACTTTGTTAACATATGTTCGAATTATGTTATCATCCAATTTTGCTAAGGAAAACAGGTTCTTATCTCTTGCAAGTTGCCTAAAAAGATAAGCTGCTTCCTTTTCCTTCAATTGTTGTAGCTCATATCTGCGTTCTACTTGGCCGATACCTCTTCTACTTGTTACAAGAATCTTACAATTTTGTGGTGAATCAAGCATGAAATCAATAATTCGTTGATCAGTTACAGTTTCAAAATTGTCTACGATAAGAAGTATACGATTGTGTAATTCGAATATAGTTTTGACATCCTCTTCTTTTTTTTCCAAAGAAGTTTCATCATCAAATGCAAAACCCATCACTTCTGCAACAGTGTCCAATAATGTCTCATAGTTTTTTAGTGAAGGCTCAAGTTCTTCAATTCCAGCATATGTAAGCTGATCTTCTTTGGCACTAAGCCAAATAGCCCCTTCAAAAGGGTATTTATTACTCAATAATATGTTGTTTACAACTTTAAGTGCAAGTGCTGATTTTCCAACCCCACCAGCTCCAGAAATTGTAACAACACGGTGCAGATCGCCTAGTAAAAGTTTTGTAATAGCGCTTATATCCTGTTCACGCCCAATAAATCCACCTTCAAATTCATAGTCGGGAACTGGTAAATTCTGTGGTATTGTAAAAACGTTTTGCCATTCACAAGCAAAAGATATTGGCATTGTGATAACTACGCTTTCTGGTTTCCTTTCCAATTCATTAACAAAAGAATTAAATTCACAACCATTGTCACCCAACAATGTTGCAATTTTACGACAACAATCCAATAATCGATCCAGATCTAGACTCGTAAAATATCCATTGATATGTGCAATTTTACAGCGTAGCATGTATATATCTTGCATAAGTTCTTTAAATGTATCAATTTGGACCAACGACTGCGGAAAAAAATTTGGAAAACCGCTATTGTAAATTACTATTTCAGTTAAATCAGGAAAATCAATATTATCGAGTAAATCTGATAGATCATTAAAATTGTTTAAAGATGACCTTTCACTAGCTTTATTTGTCACTCCATTTGGAATACCTTCTTGGAAATTAGAATACAAGATTTGTAAGGTGTTTTCAATAAAGCCTCGAAACGCTGCTTCGAAACGAGAAACAACTGTATACCCAACATCCCGTCTATTCAGTACTATATCCATAAATACTACTCCGAATTGTTAAAATAACAGACACTATAAAATCATTTTACTTGGAGAACATATTTTCTCATTAGTTTTCTTTTTGATGGAATCAGAAATTGTTAAAAGCACATTGTTATTCCTTTTTTAGGGCGGCGATTATCTTCTTTAGTTATTCAAATTTATTTCCACCAACGGGCTGGTGCACTCACCCGAAGTTCTGCGTAATGAAATGGAGTAGAATTTTGGGTTGCACCTGTTATAAGATTTAAATTTACACCATTGTTTTATTAAAACTATTATCAACCAATTTATAATTCATTTTCCTTCTTTTGATTTAAAAAGTGGTTAATTGAATTAATAGCTTTTTTGAGGTGTCTATTAAGTGCACCTTCAAGTTGATGAGTGCTATTTCTTCCACTATTCGAACCAATATATTCTATAGTAAGTTTTGCAATTTCTTGGAGGAAGCTAATTTCTTCAACTAATTCTGGGCGATTGTAAATATTTGCATACCTATCCTGCAATGCATGGAATGGATCCCATTTTAATTTATTTGGCAATTGGATTACAGAATTAATAAATTTTTGTGGATCGACTTTACATAACACTGGCTTTTCAGTGTACAATGTTTCCTCACTATCGTATGTTATAATTTTAATAAATGTTACCAAATCAGTTAATATAAGATCTGGAAGTTTATTAGCCATTTCATCGATTTTTGAAGAATCAATTTCATCCAATTTTTTGACAATGTACTTTAAAATTCTTTGAAACTCATTTGTTTCATTTGCTTGGAACCGAAGGCTACCCCAGCAAGCGTGCCCTGATCGCAATGCATAAGTTTTCGTATATTCAAGTGAACTACTATTTGCTAATTTATCAATTACATCAAGAAATGTTTTTACAATATCATTAGTTTCGGTTTCAATAAGACCTTCTATACTCAGCTGTATTAAAATGCCTGCAAGATGTAATAGTGCAAATGGTGATTTAATTTGATTGGTTTTGAGCGCATCTAAAGATTCTTCAACCAACCTACTAAGCTCATCATCTTCAATTGTATTCCAATGCCAAAGTGTAATTAATGGTGATTGAACTCCAGGCATTAGGCCGCTTTTGTCTATACATTCTTGTATATCTTCTTTTGAAAGGTATCCTTTATCAAAATAATTAGCCCAAGCAGAAGTTGATAAAACAAGGTAGAAACTATTTAAAGTGGAGTATCTTTCGAATGTTTTTTCTATTTGAAAGCACTTTTCTTCTTGGTTTTTATTTTTTGTCATCTGGTGGATGCGATAATTTTCAATATATCTTATATCATCCGGAATAATTCTAGCTTTATCGATATCAAATTTAAAGCAAAGGAAAGCGATAAGCATTTTTTCAAGTACGTCATCAGAATCTTTTTGCGCATCTGCAAGCTTATTCCATAAACGTTCAAAACCAAGTAATGATTGAAATAAAGTTCGAAGATTGTTAGTTTCTGATTTAGTAAATATATCAATAATAAGTACATTTCTTTTTTTAAGTTCATTGCGAAGTTTTTGTGTTGATATTTTTTCTATGAAGTTTTCTATTACGGAATTAATTTCATGAACTACTTCGAATCTTTGTCCAATTATTTTTTCCTTGATCATATCATATTTCGTAATTCTTTCATTACCAGCTGCTTTCTCGATTTTATCTATTTCAATTTCATTTGCTATGAGTATTACATGGAGACCGATCTTTTCAATAAAATCATTTATATATCCAAGTGTTTCAGCAACCGGCATACAACAGCGTTCTAAATCATCAAAAACCAAAACCTTTGTTTTAATTGCATGTGTAAGGTCACGTAATTTGAAATTTTTTAGTAATGAATCCACTTTTGCTAACGCAAAAATGCCAGACGCTAAATGGGATAATAGAACGGTATACTCACCATCCAAACGTGGATGTAAAGCAAAAAAGAGGCGCTGATCGATTGCTTCATATGAATTAATACCATTTAGACTAATTTTGATAAATTCATTAGGTACTTTGCCAGCAAGCCTTCGAGTTGCAACAGTACTTTTATGAATAAAATCATTTATAAACCAAGTTTTTCCACATCCCCATTCACCTTTTATAAGGATAGCATACCCAGGATTATCTATAGCTAAATATTGATTTAAACACTCTGTAATATCTATGTTAGCACTTGGCATTTATAATTTTCCTAAATAAATAAAATTTTTAGTATTTTAGTATTTTAGTTTTTTATTTGCTTTAATATTTCTTGATGTAAATTTATTTCTTATAACGGGTTCAATTGCGAAGTAATTGAACCCGTTGAACAAAACAGTTCGCTATTGCGCCATCTGTGTATAGTTTAAACAAATAAAAT
>JAFGPP010000076.1 GCA_016936135.1 Thermoplasmatota archaeon | reverse complement strand
CAAGCGCCTTGTTCTGGCGCAAGGCGCCAGTGCAAGGTGCTTGACGTAGTCAGTGCCACGATTCACGGCGACGAAGTCGCCGTGAACACCAAAAATAACAGGCATGCGTTGCCAGCTTTTGAAGATTGTTTAGTTTATTAAATTCTGTAAACCTCTAAAAACCGATTCGGCAATATAGTAGCATGTCCTTGTTATTTTTTTGTTAGATTTTTCTTTGTCTTAAAATTTCAATGTGATTTATTTAGGAAGCTTTCGTTTGTTTCCTGCATGTATATAATATATTTTATTGCATTCTATGCAGTATCCCCTATGAATGCATATTATCCCTCCGCACTCGTGACATATCCATTTTTTGCTTTCATTGTTTATAAAACTACTTATGCCATCTTTTTTGATTTTCAACAAACTGTCAATTACACTATATTTATATTGCGTCTTATATCGATTATCCAGCTGTTTTAATCTTCGACATGGAAATTTATTACATTCATAACAATAGGTGAAGCTATTATCATTGAGTTCTTTACAATTCTGTATAATGCATTTACTTGTTAATCTTTTGCATCCCGGACAGGTATTTTTTGATCTTAAATACCCAAGGCAAATCATGCAATTAATTCCACATGGGGCAATATATTCTTCTTTCAATTCGTTTTTCATCATGAGAATTTTTTATTAATCAGGGTATAAATAATAAATTTTGATCTAAATAAATAACGAGCCGGCGAGCTTTTCCGCCGGTCACGTTGATTTTGATGTTGGTGTATTCATGAATTTTATTACTACTTTTTTAAAGACCGTATCGCGAATAATCAAACAGCCTTCCCCTCAGTAGTAAGGGGATTAGCATTTTCATCTTTTAAGATTTCATTTTTAAGATATGATGAAAATTGGGCAACTTTTATCCAATAAATCACCCAGCAAATAAGTCCGATTAAAAGACCGATTATTAAACCCAAATTTAATGGAGATGTCATTAAACATGCAACTATACCAAAACCCTTACCAGGAGCATTAACAATATTTTGAGTGTTTTTTTGTGAAGTTTTTCTATATTCTAATTCTTTAGCAAAAGAATCTGAAACTTTTCTTACCACATAAAATTGCCAATATATACCCCAAATAGGTATGAAAATTAACCATATTTTAGCTGGAGAAATCAGCCTATTTTGTGACGCGCAAAGATTTAGAGCTTTGTGTATAGTCAACAATAATAACGCAAGTGGAATAACGAGAATATAACTTGGTTGTATAATCAACATTTCCATTGGACCAATTCCAAACATATTAAACCCTCCTTTTTAGTTTGTTTGATACACCAACGCCGAATTAACCGGCGTGCGATGCCCACCAATAAAGGCTTTTAGAAGATTGAATGTCGAAAACCTTTATAGCCCGATTTGGCAAGATAGTAAGCACGTCGGGTTGAATTGTTTGTTAACTCTTATTTGTTTCTTCAAAATTATTTAAAACCTCTTCTTTTGAAATAAATTCAATTTTTTTGTCTTTTACTTTTCCTTCGTCATTAAAGTAAACTTTATATACCTTCCCCGATGGCATCCATATAAGTATATGGTCATCATTTTCATTATATTTATAAGACCAATAACTCCAAATAGATGTTCCATCACTTACATCTATTATTGAACTGGATTCACCTAGAAGTTTCTCGACCTGTTCCTTGTCTAAACCCTGTGTTATTTTATCCCAATCTGAGTCGGATGGTGCTTTTTGTTCAAAACTTATTTGACCAGGCTCTAAGATTATTTCGTCATCAGGGTCATTAAATATGGAATTTGGAAATATCGTCCCAAGAATTGGAACTACTATTGAAATAAACAGCACAAAAATAACCCAACACCTTGCTAAATAGCCAAAAATTCTTTTTGAACTATTGAAAGCTGAACGCCATAGAGAAACCAAAGACCACACGAAATAAGATAATGAAAAAAGAGTAACTAATATTCCGAAAAAAGCTAATAAAAATTGTAAGGGAGAGATATTATTAAAATTATTATTGGCAGCTATCATTAACCATACTGGAAATACTGTGGCAATGAAAATAATGTCTGTTACAGTGGAGATGATAACTTGAAAAAGAAGATTCCATATCCAAAAAACCTTCCAGAGTTTCTCTTTTCCATTCCAATTTTTCTTAATAAACTTTTTCATGTTTTATGAGTTAACGAAAAACATTACAGGCCGTGCGGTGCAAACCTACTTGCCATATTAAATGTGCGGAGGTTTGAACTTAGCAGATGTTTAAAAAAGCGAAAAAAAATAGCACGGTCCTTGTAGATGTAATGGTTAAAAGCCGATTTTACCTGCTATTTACCGACTGTGTATTTTTGATAACAACCTATTATTACAAGAATATTTTGATTTTTATTTTCTATTTACAAGTTTTGCCACTGTTGGCATTCTGGCCAAATACCATAAATGATGACTTCTTATTGCGCCATTTCAGCTTTTAACGTTTCGGCTCAGGCACAGCGTGGTTTTTACGCTGTCACCTGCAGCCGGTTGTTCGCTTATCTTTATAGATATTTGTCCAAAAATTGTCTTGGTTTTAGGACTGCAATACCGTCATACCCGGTAAGCTTTAATAAATGTTTATCACCACTGATTATAGTTTTACATTTACTGGCTACTGCACATTCAATAAATTTGTCATCATCTGGGTCTTCGCATACTGAAATATTGATACCATGAGTATCAACGAATTCACAGTGAACAGCAAATAATTCAATGATTGGAATGATGTCGATTGATGGGAATTTAGAGGAAAGAGATTCTGCAACACGCTGGTATTCGGAAAGAATATGTTTGGAAATTACAATTTGAAAACTACGATTCTCCCAGGCTTTGAGGATTTGTGAGGGAGGACCAGTGAAAAATATCCCTGATATGAATACGTTCGTATCAAGGATAACTTTCATTTTATCTTTCCCCTAACCTTTAATATGGCATCATTGATATCATTTTTTTGAATTCCTGCTTTTTTCCCTTTCTTTCTCGCTTCTGCAATAAGACTGCTAAACTCATCGAGAGATGGTAGTGCAATATTTTTAAGAATGATAACATCCTTTTCACCGACTACAATAAATTTAGATCCTGTTTTTAGGTTCAATTGCTTTCTTATATTTTCCGGGATAACAACTTGACCCTTTGAGGACATTTTTGTAGTTGAAATATTTTCCATTTTTACCTCCAGTCAATTGTCTTACTGGTAAGATTCTATTGCACCTCTGAATAAAAAGCAAGTTCATAGTTCATAGAATTAAAAGCGAACGCCAAGCCTGAGCAGCGCCGAAACCATAGGTCATATTACCGAGACCTTCACGAAAAACCGCAATTTTCTCGGCGTCTGCTCAAGGCTTTTGTTGGGCAATGTTTTGCGTTTACCCTCTTTATCTCTTTGGGGGTATGGCCCCAAACACTTCTTTGTATGTATTCATCTTGTAGTCATTTTCAGCTTTTGTAAGTTTTTCGCAGTTCCAAAGACCCGTCAAACCAAAATGGTCTATAGCTTTTTCGAATGGAAT
>JAFGPP010000075.1 GCA_016936135.1 Thermoplasmatota archaeon | reverse complement strand
GGTTGTACTTGTTGTGTATGAGTATGAAACACCTGTATTACC
Organism: Thermoplasmatota archaeon; assembly: GCA_016936135.1. Classification (GTDB taxonomy): domain Archaea; phylum Thermoplasmatota; class E2; order DHVEG-1; family DHVEG-1; genus JAFGPP01. Next base: position 14,993 of record JAFGPP010000075.1, on the reverse strand, counting down.
TGATGTTGGACCAGAGGGTTGACTTGGGGTGTTTGGGGGGTTATTTGGTGTTTGTTGTGCCATTCCCATGGAAGGATCGCCATAGAGGTTAAAATTATACATGTTAGCGTTGTCTTCCCAACGTTGGAATGGAAAAGTATTGTAGACATATTGCTTTGCGTTATAAAGTGCACTACCACAATCCTGACCCTGATTTGCAATTCGATTTGTAAAGTCATAACATATCGTTCCATGACCTCCATATGATGGCTGTGTCCAGCCCATACCACCGTATGAGATTCTAGTTGCACCAACAAATGCAGATGCCCCTTGAATTAACAAAGACGCACCAAGGTTATTGCTTGTTTCTGGATGTGCACAATTACAACTAGCTGCAAAAACGATAGGAGGTTTGCTGTTGTATAGGTTGGTGTTATCTGTATTTTTTATTACAATTGGATAAGTAATTTCTCCACTCACGTAGGTTTCTGGCACAGTATCTCCATCATCCCACGACCATACTTTCCTGTTTGCAGTAGTTGATAATCCATGTGCGGCCCAGTTTACAATCCCCCATCCATTTGTGCTGCCCCATTGAGCTAAAACGTTTGCATTTGTTAATGGAAAACTACATGCATACGGGCATTGAGTAATTCCTGACTTTTCGTACATTGTTGTACAGCTAAAGCCGGTGAGGAGGTTTGTTCTACATTTTTCCATTACTTCTGCTCCATCCCACCAAACATTGTTAACATTGTGATCCTCGTTATTGAATGTATATATTGCACCTAGCAACATGGCGTTTTTCTTCCATCCTGAATATGGTGCTTGTTCAAAGTTCTGGATTTTTGTTAAGATATTTTGGACTGTACTGCCACCATCTATTGGTATCCTGCCCACGTAAACCTCAGGTGTAAAATCAACATTATCTTGTCCGCGCTCACCATAAAAACCATCCCCATCGCTGTCCCAGTTACCCGTAAGATCGGCATAATAATAATCCGTTGGTATATCATGTGTACCATCTACAATATGTACGGTTGGATCGGGCCAACAAGTACGCATTGGTATTGAACTGTGACTACCAACGATTAAAACATGATTAATCCCCCAGCTTATATAATTGGCCTGTAGGAAATCTCTTATACTTTTTTGAGTATCAGTCGCAGGATAATTTGAGGTTATCCAAGATAATGTAACAACATTTACATTATGGCCGAGGCTCTGTTTCCATGAGACAAAATTTGAGACAAAGGATTGTAGCGAAGTTGTTGTAATAATTACATAGTCATAACTTTGGAAACTTTTAGTTTTTAGTGATGATGTATGGTAGAACTGGGCGATTTCATTATAATTTACAATTAATTCCTCTGCAAGATCATTCGTAACTGTATCTGCTAAAGTAACTTCATCAATATTTTCAACAATTTTGTAGTTAATACCAAGTGTTATTTCCTTATTTAAAACTAATTGATTTGTACGTTGATTAAGAACAAAAGGATAAAAACCAATTACAGCTAGTTTGTATTTTCTGAGTTGACTCATTCCCTTGTAATCAAATATTTTATCAGGAAAAGATTCTGTCAAGGTGTCAGTATCTAAATTATTATCCTCTTTTATAGCACTATTTATGTCTCCAATAGGTTGTGAGGAAAGTCTAATATTGTAAGAACCAGAAATTTCTTCAGATTTTTTACTAATAACATCTATAGATTGTACTTCTGCCCCAGGCGGTAAACCAATATAAAATGTCTTGTAAGGAAGAGTTGGTTTTCCAGGAATCAAAATTGATCCGAAGCCCTCCATCTGGATGTCAAAACAATCCAAATCTGAATTTTTTATCAGATATTCATTTGCATTCAAAGTAACATGAATTGTTCCGCTATCTCCTTTATTTGAAGATGGATTGTCCAAAATCTCTATTTCAAAACTTTGTGTTTTTGCAGATGCTGGAACAAGTACTGTTAAAATCAACAGCATAAAAATTAATACACATTTTATTTTATTTAGCAAAATTACTCCCCCTTTAGGTAATTAAATAATAATGGATTAGGATTTAAACTTTTTTGATAAAACTTTCGACAAAAATCTAAAAATGCAACAAATGTTGTATTTAAAACTAAAAAAACAAATTTTTTCAGACATTGATTTTTAAAAATAAATCAGTGTCTTAGATTGATTTTAAGGTTTTATCAATAATATTTAATGAGTCTTTTATATCTTCAGGCGATACAATAAGGGGAGGTCTGAATCTTATTGTTTTTTCACCACATCCTAGTACTATCAACCCATTTTTATACAATTTTTTTTGCAATTGATCTCTTTCTTCTGGTGAGAATAGATCAAAGGCACACATCAGTCCCAACCCACGAGCGTTGTTTATGATGTCAGGATATTTTTGTTGGATTTCATTTAAACCTTTAAGTAGATATTTACCTTGTATCTCTGCATTTTTAATTAGTTTTTCTTTGTAAATTACTTCTAGATATTTTTGACAACGAACCATATCTATTAAATTACCGCCCCATGTAGAATTTATTCTACTTGGAATTTCAAATACGTTATCTTTGACTTCGTCAACTCTTTTATTAACTATTATCCCACAAACTTGTGTTTTTTTTCCGAAAGCCAATATATCTGGCTTGAAATCAAAGTTTTCATATGCCCACATTTTCCCTGTGAGGCCAACACCACTTTGAACCTCGTCAACTATAAACATTATTTCATTTTCATCACATATCTTTCTAAGCTCAACAAAAAATTCATTTCTAAAGTGGTTATCTCCGCCTTCTCCTTGGATCGGCTCGATGATTAGCGCTGCAATGTCGTCAGAATTTTTGGAAATTGCCTGTTGAATTTCGTTTATCGCCTGTTTTTCACTTTTTTTAACATCGGCAAGATTTTTTTCGTTTAAAGGAAAAACTATTTTTGGATTTGTAATTCTAGGCCACGCAAATTTTGGGAAAAGTTTTGTTTTGTTTTGGTTAAATGTATTGGTCATAGAAAGAGTATATCCAGTTCTACCATGAAACGCCTCTTTGAAGTGAATAACTTGATTTCCCAATTCCTTCTTATTACTCTTTTCAAAATTCTTTCTTATTTTCCAATCAAACGCCGTTTTTAAACCGTTTTCAACAGCTAGGGCACCACCACTTACTAAAAATAAATGACAAAATTCCTTTGGTATTGCATATTTGCCAAATGCATCGACAAACTCTGCCATTTCAGTTGTGTATAAATCAGAATTAGTAGGATTATTTACGGCAAGCTCCCCCATTTTTTTAAGAAACTCTGGTGTGGTTAATTCTGGATGATTACACCCAAGAGGTGCAGACGCAAAAAATGAAAAACAGTCTAGAAAGTACTTGTTTCGTCTGGAGTCGTAAATTCTGCAACCTTTACTTTTTTTAAGATCAAGTACTAGATCAAAACCATCTGCAAGCATGTATTTTGATAAAGTTGCATGTACTTTTTTTGGATCGATGGACATATTCAGGCCCCCTTATGTGCGGTATCTAACCCCCTTATAAAATGATATCGGTATTAGACCGAATAAATACAAAATCTCGTTTTTTTCTGTTATCAATTAAATCCATCTTTGTTTTTTACTAGCCTTATAATTACTGAGTTATCTTTAAATATAATCTCTTTATTCCAACATATCTATTAGGCGGTATAAGTTATGGCACGATTTCCAGAAGCCGAGGCGCGGTTGTTGGCAAAAAAAATATGCATGAAATGCGGTGCATCAAACACCATTAGGGCAAAAAGATGCCGAAGATGCCGATCAGGTGAACTTAGAGTCAAAGCAAAAGAGGGCAGAGGAGTTTAATTTTTATTAACCGTCATCTTTAAGAAAGTAATTTCTTTTTCGTCATGCAGGTAGAGTCCTGATGCCAGAGACAAAATGTAAAAAAGACGAGGATTTCAACGAATGGTATAACGAAATTGTTGAACTAGCGGATTTGTGCGATAAACGATATCCAATCAAAGGCATGAACGTTTGGCGTCCTTACGGTTGGAAATTAATGAACCATGTTGATAAATTAATACATGAGGAAATGAGGAAAACAAATCATCAGGAGGTCAATTTTCCTTTACTTATCCCTGAATCTTCTTTTAAAAAAGAAGAAGAGCATATTGAAGGTTTTGGAAGTGAAGTTTTCTGGATTACTCACGCAGGGTTAAACCAGCTTGAAGAAAGATGGCTTTTAAGACCAACCTCAGAAACAGCAATGTATCCGATGTTTTCCTTGTGGATTCGATCACATGCAGATCTACCATTAAAAATCTATCAGATAGTAAATACTTTCAGATACGAAACAAAACAAACAAGGGCATTTATCCGGGTCAGAGAAATCCACTTTTTTGAGGCACATACTTGTCATGTTAATTTTGAAAGTGCGGAAGACCAAATTAGAGAAGATAAAGAGATTGCAAAAAGACTTTTTGAAAAGATGTGTTTGCCCTTTATTTTTTGTAAAAGGCCCGAGTGGGATAAATTTGCAGGAGCTTATTATACAATTTCCATTGATGTGTTAATGCCTTCTAATCGAACTTTACAACTGGGTTCCATCCACCAATATCGAGATAATTTTTCAAAACCTTATGAGATTTCATATGAAACTGATGAGGGAACACATGCCTATTGTCATCAAACTACATATGGCATGAGCGAACGTATCCTTGGTGCATTGGTGGGTATTCATGGTGATAACAAAGGATTAGTCATGCCGCCGGAAGTGGCTCCGAGACAGGTAGTAATAATTCCAATTATTTTCAAAGGAAAAGAACGTATTGTGATGGATGCTTGTAAAGATATTTATGATAATTTAATAAAAATTGGAATCAGAGTTCACATAGATGATCGTGATATTACACCGGGAAACAAGTATTACGATTGGGAACTTAAAGGTGTTCCACTAAGAATCGAAATCGGTCCAAGAGATGTTGAAAATCAACAGATGGTTTTAGTAAGACGCGATACAGGTGAAAAAAAATCTGTGCCAATCCAAAAAGCAGATGAGATTGTTCAGCAAATATTTGGGTTAATCAACCAGAACTTATATTTAAAGGCAAAAGAATTTCTGGATAAAAATATACATCGCGTACACAGCGTTGAAGAAGCGCGGAACTTGGAGGGAATAATTGAGATTCCCTGGTGTGGCAATGAAAAATGTGCTTTAGAAATAGAAAACGTTTTAGAGGGAAATACCTTAGGGGAACCGATCGATGATTCAGATCGACCCGATAATTGCTATTGCTCTTTGTGCGGGCAGTCGGCAGAAAAATGGATGAGATATGCTCGTACATATTGAAATGGAGACGAGAGTATGAGTGGAAAAATTGTTGGATTTGTTAGAGAGAATATATTTGTGTTAAGCATAATTTGCTTGATTATAGGTATAATTGTTATTATCTTTCCCGTTATACATTATGCTTTTACAGATATGCAGCCAGAGTTAATTGGATTGTTAGATGAATGGAATTTTTACCTTATAATTATTGGTTTTATCTTAATTGTTGCTGGCGTTTGGTATTTGTTTGTATATTTAAAAAATAGAAAATTTATACTTGAGGAGATAGATACAAACAAAAGATCTGAATTTATGAAACGACACGGTGAATTGACAAACGTAGTTAGAAAAATGCCTTCCAAGTTTAAAGAAATGGTAGAAGAAAAGGAAAGGGAATTAAATATAAGATAAGGCTGCATCGTGGATGGTGGGTTAATCCCAGAATTTTATATTGTATTGGTTGAACCAAAGTATAGCGGTAATTTAGGTGCAGTTGCTCGTGTTATGATGAATTTTGGTTTCAAAAATCTTTTACTTGTCAAACCTTGCCCTCTTAATGAAGAATGTTATGTACGCGCTGTACACGCTTACAGCATTCTTGATAATGCAAAAATCTTTGATTCCTTTGAGGAAGTTTCAAGTTTCTTAGATTATCTTGTTGCAACTTCATCAATTGAGACAAAATCTGATAAAAAACATCTTAGAAACCCTTTGTCTCTTGAGGAATTTTCAAACAATATATTCGATATTGAAGGCAAAGTTGGAATTGTATTTGGAAGGGAAGATTATGGGCTTTATAATCCAGAGATAGCTTCTTGCGATATAATGCTAAGAATTCCTACAAATGACGAGTATCCCTCAATGAATCTTTCGCATGCTGTTGCAATAGTCTTGTACACACTTTTCATAAGTAGTGCCTTTAAACCAAGAAAAAAAAGAAATTTGGGCAGAGTGGAAAAGGAAAAATTATTTGAGTTCTTTAATCTTCTTTTAGAAGAAATTTCTTACCCTGAGCACAAAAAAGAAAAAACTAGGATAATGGTCAAAAGAATTATGGGGAGGGCTATGCCTTCTAAATGGGAATATCACACCCTTATGGGGGTCATTGGAAAAGCTATTGAAAATATTCAGAAAAACAAGAAATCAAGATAATATTATATCGTTTCAATGCTGAAAAATACATTATCTTTTCTAAGTGCAGAATGAACTTTGTCTGCAAACCACACTAATTCATCTATATTTGCTGATCCTTGTACTCCCCAATCATAGACGAAATCGTAATTGCCTTTAGTTGCCTGAAAACCCATGTTTAGCAATTGGTCTTTTACCTCTGATGGGGACGCCCCTTCACTGTTGAACATTATCTTAAGGTATGTTTTCATAGGAATCAAACCTAGATGTTAATATTTAATTTGGTATTAAATAATTGCGTTGTTTTAGACCCCTTGTATTGTAGCTATCGGGAACGGTATATAACATAGTATCAGGACCACTAGAGCTACGATAAATAAGATCTGACGTTTAAATCCAAGCCTACTATTATCATCTAGAGGTGGGGGATGCATCATTCCCATTAAAAAAATAATGATTAGTGCAAAAAACCACCAACCTGTTAAAATCATTATCATGACGGCTATCCATCCAGCTATCCTTTGATGCTTTCCTAAAACTGCCCTGAATATATGTCCACCGTCAAGTTGTCCGGCAGGTAGAAGATTAATAGATGTGATAAGTAGACCAACCCATCCTGCAAATGCAATGGAATTTAAATTTAAGGCAAAACCCTCAGGAACTGTATGAAATAAGTTTGATATTAGTGTAAACAACAAAGAGCTTCCTAGTATTACCTCTCCAGAAACTGGTGGAGGAATAACTACTACTTCAGAGGTTGCTATACCAATAATGGCTACTGGAATTGCAACTATAAAGCCTGCAATCGGGCCAGATATTCCTACATCAAATAAAGCCTTTTTATTTGGCATCGGATCTCCACTAGAAATTAATGCGCCAAATGTTCCAATGTTGAATCCTGGTACAATTGGAGGAATAGGCATGAAATAAGGGAGAGTGACACTAAGTTTATACCGTCTGGAAGTAAAGTAGTGACCCATTTCATGAATTAGAAGAATACTTAATAATGGAAATGAAAAATAAATTGCACCATTCAGAAGATTTTCCAAGGTTAAAACCTCGGTTAAATCTGGCACACTCTGCATATCGGCATAACCAGAATTTAATAATGCTCCAGTTAAGATTGTAGTAATTATGGTTGCAATAAGCAGGATGATATTTATCCAAACTGACTTTTGCTTTCCTTTTGGTTTGGTTATGATGTAAATTATATGTTCGCCATGTTCAGCTCGGAGCATTGGTATGTAACCCTTATCAGATAGAGATTTTCTTAAAGAATCAAAATTTTGTTCGAGGCTGTCTTTATCTACACGACAGAAAAATGCTACTGCATTGGTATCAATTCTTATATCATAGTATGGAAATCTTTGTCCAACTTCTTTTTTTAACAACTCCACATCAAGATTTGAATTGACTGTATTTGATTTGAATAAATCCCACTCATTTGGCATGATGCTGGCTGTAGATAATTTCATACATTAAATAATTTGGGACAGTGCTTGGACAATCAAGTTTATCAATTACTTTGTGATTGCCTCAGACCAGATCAAAATGACGGTCAAAATGGTTATCGGAACCCAATGGGGGGATGAAGGAAAAGGAAAGGTCGTTGATTACTTTTCAAAGGATGCTGAATATGTGGTTCGTTTTCAGGGTGGAAACAATGCAGGCCACACTATAAAAGTTGGAGATGAAATATACAAATTGCATATTATTCCTTCGGGGGTAATACAAGGAAGAACTGGAGTCATAGGAAATGGCTGTGTTGTGGACCCCGAGGTTTTGATTTATGAAATTGAACAACTAAAAAAGAGAGGAATAAATCCAAAATTACTTTTAAGTGACAGGGCAAATATTATAATGCCTTATCACAAAGCTCTCGACGGTGCGGAAGAAAAATTACTTGCTGATAAAAAAATTGGTACAACTAAAAGAGGAATTGGTCCTTGTTATAGTGATAAGATTGCTCGCAGAGGAATCAGATCATGTGATTTGATTAGCAAAGAAAGTTTGAGAAAAAAACTCGAACTTATTGCTCCAATCCAAAAACAATTTTACAAGGTTTTTAAAATATCAGAAGGCATTGATTTGGAAGAATTGGTAGATAAATATTCGAATTATGGAAGTCAACTTAAACAGTATATTGCCCCAACTCACAAAATTTTAAATGATGCTATATCTAAACAGAAAAATGTACTTTTAGAAGGGGCTCAGGGAACTATGTTAGATGTTGAATTTGGAACATACCCCTATACCACTTCTTCTAACACTGTTGCAGGTGGTGCTAGTTCTGGCGCGGGTATAGGACCACGAAATATCGACGAAATAATTGGTATTGTAAAGGCTTATACAACTAGGGTTGGTGAAGGTCCGATGCCAACTGAATTGTTTGATGATGTTGGAAAACACTTAGCTATAAAGGGTCATGAATATGGTACCACTACTAATAGACCTCGCAGATGTGGTTGGTTGGATCTGGTGGTCGTAAAACATTCATGTATGATTTCCGGCATAACAAAGATTGCAATTACTAAGCTTGATGTATTAAATGGTTTACCAAAGTTAAAGATTTGTACTAGCTACATATTCTATGGCAAAAACATTTCGGAATTTCCTGCAGATATTGAAATGGTTAAAGAGTGTAAACCAGACTATAAGGAGTTTTCAGGTTGGGAAGAATTTGATGCAGGTGTAAGCTCTTTCAAAAACCTCCCAAAAGAGGCCCAGCTTTATCTGAAATTCATTGAAAAGCAACTAAAAATCCCAATATCTATAGTGTCGATTGGCCCAGGAAGATCTGAAACAATAGAAGTTTAGATTTTGGATTTATATATGTAATCTACTAAATTGTTTTCCTAACGTTTATTGCAGTATTAATCCAACGCAGATAAGAGTTACATGCTGCCCGAAGAGAACTTATATCCTTTGATTCGATAGTAAGAAAAAATTGTTTGTTATCTGTTTTGGTAATAATTTTAGTCTTTGGAATTTTATGATCAATTTCAGGTTGAAGTGCTCTTGTAACAATATTTGCTTCCTCTATTGAATCAAAGTCTAAGGTAAAACGTGCTATCATATATTTTTCAATTCTGTATTTGTCAACATTATTTGAATCATTTGGCTTTACTTTTTTGTAAGAAAGAGATGTGCAATTGATAAAAGTAACAATTTTACTTAATTTTTATGAGAGAATGGGGAAGTGGTGAGGTGGTGAGGAAAGATGGATTTAAAAAAATTATATTTTTTTCGTCCCCATTCTCAACTATTATATTAAATTTATAAATATATAAATATTTTCATAAAAAATTAAAAATATTGCTTAATTTCAGCAGGTGACTTTAAAAAAATCTGTTTTTATATAGACTTAATTCTTTTTGCAACCGTCGGTCTTTCCTTGTAAAAGATTTTACTTCCGCAATACGGGCATTGCATACCGATATTTTTAACATCAAACTTAACAGTTTTTTTGCACAAACCACATTTATAACCTGTCATTATTCTGCCTCTGTTTCTTTAGGTTGCGGTTTTTCTTCAATTGTTTGGTCACCACTTATGGCTCTTTCTACGGTTTGCCCTGCCTCTGTATGAAATGCATAGGCCCCACCGGCAAACTTTGCACCGCATTTCTGACACTGCCAAATACTAGTTTCAGTACGTCTAAATTTTATATGACCGCAACTTGGGCATGGGTGTTTTGCGCGTTGATAAATTTCAATATTGCGTACCCTGGATCGTGCACGTACGCCGTATCTAGCCTGAAATCGACCAACTGATTTGACTTTTTTGGTTCTTTTTGCCATATTTATTTACCCACAATTTTATATAATTCTTCTCGAATTTTCTTCCCGTTATCTATAGAGGCTTTAATAACTTTTTTTATCTCATCAACTGTAAAACTTCCATTTAAACCTTTCTGCATTGCCCTTATATCGCCTTTTTCATCTGTTGCAACTGTAAGTCGTGCTTCTGCAATTTCTTCTTCATCTAAAGAAGGGTCCATAACTATAACATTACCAAATTTGGCAGAGGTACACGATATAGGGGGTTCTCTTAAAGGCAACGTATAGTTATCAGGATGTTCTTTCAGATAATTTCCGATTTCCGGGTATCTTTCTTGTAATTTTTCAAGCATTGGTTTGATTCTTTGTATCGGTACATTTGCTGTCATTAAAGCTGCAAGTGAAGCTAAACTTGCAGCATCAAATAGGTTTCCATCATAATCTATTATATGAATATCGATAAAAATCATCCAGATTTTCTCGCCGGGAACTATACATAATTTTTCAACTTCAATTATTTCTGATTCTCTAATCCCACGATCAACAACCCTTGCAAGTTCAATTGCATCTTCTCGAGGTGGTCCTGATTCAAAATCTGGTGACGCCATAGGTATCATTTCAGCTGCGGTTGTCATGACACCGGAGTCAGGTGTATCAGGATAAGGATCACCTAAATCCATTTTAACACCGGCAACAACTTGAGTATTGCCGATTTTTACCCTGGCAGAACCTTCAGCCTTTGGTATGTAACCAATTTCAATTTTTATGGGCCTGTAATCACCAAACTTTCTGTTATCGGCACGCTTACCCTGAGATGCAAGTTTCGAGAGATATTCTCTCTTAATTGAGGGGGTAATTGTCATATCACTCAACCTCCAGTTCTACTTTATATTTTTGAATAATTGCTGCTTTCTGTAACTCTGAAACTTTATTGCACCCTTTTATTGCCATATCAAGGGCTTTTTCAAATTCATCAAAAGTCAAATGGCCGTCCATTTGTAAAAGAAGAATTTCACCTGTACGAGGTGAAATTGCGACAGGTAAATCAGCATCTCCATAGTTGTCTTCTTCTTTCCCTAAATCCAGCACCAACTGCCCCTCAATTTTTCCTGCTGCACAGGCAACTGGTATATCTTTCATTGGAATGCCTGCATCCGCAAGGGCAACACCTGCGGCTGTAAGACCAGCGCATCTTGTACCTGCCTCAGCATTTAGAACCTCGATGTTTACATCAATGGATGCCCGAGGAAACTTTTCAAGGAGTAAAATTTTTTCCAGAGCTTCCGAGATAACCTTCGAAATTTCACGGCTACGTCTATCGGGTCCTGGACGTTTACGATCCTCTACACTAAAGGCAGCCATGTTGTAGCGTGCATTAACAATTGCGCGTAGATGGTTTTGTGTATGCCTAGGTATTGCCTCTCTTGGTCCATAAACTGCAACCATAATCTTGTTTCCTCCCCATTCAAGATAACATGAGCCGTCTGCCCTATGCAGAACCCCTGCCTCAATTTTGATGGGTCTCAAATCATCAGTTGCTCTTCCATCAACTCGTTTCCCGTCCCGAAATAGTTTAATGTTATCATTTTTCATTATTGCACATCCTGTGTTTCATTTTTTAATAAATTTTCAATTCTATTTGTCAAACCGAATGACAAGGATTCACTTTCGATTTTTTTAATAGTATGTAATACCTTTGCCACATTATCATCATCACCATCAATCCAAATACGGCCATTTTGACCGACGAAAATGCGACATCGAGTATATTTTTTTAATAAGGTAATCATCGATCCTTTTTTGCCAATTATTCTAGGAACCTTGGAAGGTTCAACAGTGATTATTAATCCTCCATTTATCTTATAGAGATTCCTATCCTTTAAAGTGATATTTACTTTGCGTTCAATATCAACTGTAGCTACTTTAGCCATTACGGAGTCACCATGATTTAAATAACGATCGGTTTCACCAAATTCCACATCCCATGGGACTTCCGAAACGTGTAATAAAGCCGGATATGGGGCGTTAATATCTACAAGCCAGCTAGATGCCATTGCTTCTTCTACAACACCAATTACAAAATCACCCTCAATGGGATCGTATCGACCTTTAATCGGTACAACATTTATAAAATCCGACTTTTTATTAAGAATCCCAAGAATTTCCGAGTATATTTTACCTTGTTCGACAAATGTTCCTCTGCCTGCTTTACTTTGTTGAGTGTCCCCCAAAAACTGGCTTGGAATTACTATTTCACGTTTTTCTTGGGTCATGAAGGCATACCTTTTAAAATTTATTTTAGAATTTTGGTTGAAACGTTTCCCTTTGTAACATCATTTAATTTATCATAAAATTCAGTTTGCATCCCGGCAGCTATCCTAATAATGCCTATCCAGGTGCCATCTGATTGCCAATCCTCCCTCTCTAGAACTCCAAAATTTCTTACAACTCCATATGATTTGCCAATCTGTTCGGCAGGTATCTTAACACTAATGCGTACTTGATCTATTGAGATTGGAATTATGGTTCGAAGTGTCTCGATTGTTGTTTTTACCTGATCTCTGACAGGTTTAAATGGATCGATATGAATTCCAGCTTCGTCCATTGCAAGCTCGATTCTCTGTCTGGGATGCGGTGCTTTAGTTTTTGGGTCCATTGCATTTCTGCAGATTGATTCAATGATTCTATTTCTCTTATTTTTCTGCATTTTTTGTCTTTGTTCAGTTGTAAGTTGAATATCTCCTTTTAAAATAATTTTTTTAGCAATTTCCGAAATTTCATCGGTTCCAAAATGCTTTTGGATGGATTCTGATGTTGCATGGGTACCTTTTTTCGCATCTTTGAATACTGCATCTATTGCAAGGATTTGCATTATATCTTTGTCTTTTCCCTCAATAACATCAGCTGCTTCATAGGGGTCAACAAGTATCTCAAAGTGTTCTTCTCCCTTTTTTAATCGAGCTATAACCGCATCATCTAGACTGACCAATTTTAACTTCCCCCGACTGATTTGGTTACATACTCCTTTGTTTCTTCCTGTGACAATATATGGAAATTTATCTTTTCATCAACAATACCAATTTCGGTCGCATCAGGATTAAGTTTCCCCTCAGTACCTTTGTGAAGGGCTTTAATTCCCATTTCTATTGCTTCTTCCATGCTCATTCCATCGCGATATTTGTTTTCAAAAAAGCTCATTGCTCCATTTCGTCCAGCACCTTCACTGCTTGCTTTGTATTCCATTAGAGCACCAGAAGGATCCGTTGAAAATAGTTGAGGTCCCTTGTCATCGACACCTGCAACAAGTAAAGCAGTACCAAAAGGACGTACGCCACCATACTGTGTATAAGTTTGTTTAAAATCACATATTTTTTTAACTAAAGTTTTTACTTGGATCTTCTCATTATAAGTAATTTCGTTGATCTGTGCATCAATTCTTGCTCTGTCAATTAATGCCCTTGCATCGGCGACTAATCCAGAGGTTGCACAGCCAATATGATCATCAATTTCAAATATCTTCTCGATTGAACCAGGTTCGATAAGATGAGAAGAAACTCTTTTATCAACAAGTAGTACAACCCCTGTTTTATATTTTAGCCCAACAGTTGTTGTGCCTCTTTTAACTGCCTCTCGGGCATATTCAACTTGAAATAACCTCCCATCTGGAGAAAAAACAGTGATTGCTCTATCATACGCCATATTTGCTGGTTGCATATCTTCTTTCACCTCAAAATTAACTGAAAGTTATTCTAACAAACACCTCAATTTTTCAACTGAGAATACGCTCTTTATCTATATAGTTTTTGATAACACAATTCTATTAAATTATTATTTCCCTCTTTTTTCACCCCAAATAATTTTGTGTAATTGCAATCCAAGTCTTACTTTTAAGCTATCTTTTAAAATCCATTTTGCCAAAGAATTTGAGCTTGTTCCCCAAACGGGCTGAAAAAAGATTGAACAATCTGGTTTGTAATCCATTATAATATCCCTTGCATAGTTGTAATCTACCTCATTTTTAATTATCATTTTAATTTGATCATTGGGGCGTAAAAGTTCAATATTTTTCAATTTCATTTTTGTGCACATGTTTGATGATGGACATTTTATATCCAAGGAAATAAGTAAAGTTGGAAATTTTGAAACTTCTTCAATACCAATACTACCATTGGTTTCAAGACAAATAGAGTAATTTTCTTTAATAAGAAATTCTAAAAGTTTTAAAATATCACTTTGTAAAAGGGGTTCCCCCCCAGTTATACATATATTTTTACAAGAGAATTTTTTTATCTCTTTCAAAATATCTTTGATACTTTTCTCTGTTCCCTCATCATAAGCATATTTTGTGTCGCAATATGAACATCTTAAATTACATCCAGTGGTTCTAATGAAAATATTCGGAAGCCCTGTCCATTTGCCCTCCCCCTGAATGGAATAAAAAATTTCATTGATTTTCATTAATTATGATTAACATCAATGCGAATTTAATTATTATGATAATTGTAGATAATTTTTATTCGAATCTACAAAATAATTATTTTATCGGAAATTTAATTTTAACCTATTATTAACCAATTATATACGTATAGTTGTACTAAATTTTTATACTAGAAAGGTGATATGTATTATTGCAAATAATATAGGGACTAGTATGAAAATAAAACATTTTTTGTAATTTTTTTGCATTATGTTTTTCCTCCCAAAGTGCTAGTCCCTATATAAAAAATTTATATTTATTTAATTTACATCCAAATCAAATATCAATAAAGAGCCTGCTGAGGCTTATCAATCTCAACTTGAGAATATT
>JAFGPP010000074.1 GCA_016936135.1 Thermoplasmatota archaeon | reverse complement strand
TATTATTCCTCCTAGTTTACTTTCCTCCACAAAAATATTATCAATTTGAATTTAATAAACTTTTCTGGTTTTATTTGCAATTATAATAACAAAAAAATCAAGTTAAAATTGTTTATTAGATATTGGAGAGAGGTATTAAACTTTTATAATGTTAGTAATCTAATATAAGTTTGATAAACTATTTAAACTCGTAATCATGGTAGATGTCTGATAACTTTTACAAATTACTTTTTCTTACTCACCATATATTTCATAGATTTTTTTCATAATGTAACTTAAATAAAGCATAATGTCGATTAAAATAGTTAACTATCTTAATAAAACAGATTATAATTGTTTTCGACATATGTCGTTGTTATAATTAGAAAGATTTATTTATTTGACCAACATCGAATGCAAACATATCACAGATAGTGATTTTGTTTATACTAGGTGATTTCATATATGAACTATGAAACAATACAAACATCAAAACAGGATAAAATTTTTACAATTTATTTAAATCGACCTGAACTCCATAATGCAATGAACGAGACCATGATGGGAGAGCTGGCAAACTGTTTTAAAAAAATTAGTATCGACGATGTTATAAAAATTGTAATATTAACTGGCAATGGTAAATCATTTTGTGCTGGTGCGGATTTAAATTGGATGAAAAGCATGGCCAATTACTCAAAAGAAAAAAACATTCAAGATAGTAAGCTTCTTTTGAATTTATATGATTCTATTTATAATTGTAAAAAGCCTGTGATTGGAAAAATTAATGGTCATGCGTTTGGTGGAGGGGTGGGTCTTGTCGCAGCATGTGATATTACAGTTTCTCTTCCTGAAAAAAAATTTGCTTTCAGTGAAACCAAACTCGGAATCATTCCTTCTGTAATTTCTACTTATGTTGTGAGAAGAATTGGTTTATCTAATATGCGACGATTATTTATTACAGGTGAAAGCTTTACTTCTGAATATGCAAGGGGGATCGGACTTATTGACTACATTGCATCAGAGGATGAAATCGATGATTTTGTAAAAAAATACATAAGCTTACTCTTATCGTCAGGACCAAAATCAATAATTGAAATTAAAAATCTAGTTGATAACTATCAAAAAATGCATTTGGATGATTACAAGAAATTCACGGTTGAAAAAATTGCAGAACTTCGTGTTTCTAAAGAAGGGCAGGAAGGAATATCTGCCTTTCTTGAAAAAAGGAAACCATCTTGGAGTGAATAATGATGTTGACTAAAGTTCTTGTTGCCAATAGGGGAGAAATTGCTGTAAGAATAATTAGAGCCTGCCAAGAAATGGGGATAAACACAGTTGCAGTTTATTCTGAAGTTGATAAGGAAGCTCCTCACGTTCAAATTGCTGATGAAACTATCAATTTGGGGGACCCAACTCCTATTGCCAGTTACTTAAATATTCCAAAAATTATCGAATCTGCACAAAAAATCGGGGCAGATGCAATTCACCCCGGTTACGGTTTCCTTGCTGAAAATCCAGATTTTGCTCAGTCATGTGAAGATGTTGGAATAAAATTTATTGGCCCTAATCCAAAGGTAATAAGCCTGATGGGGGACAAAATAGCTGCCAAAAAAACTATGAAAAATGCAGGAGTTCCGGTAATTCCAGGATACTCCGGAGAAAAACAAGATATCTCCTCTTTGGTCAAAGAGGGGAAAAAAATTGGTTTTCCTTTATTGGTTAAGGCTGCTGCTGGCGGTGGTGGGAAGGGCATGCGAATTGCGCATTCAGAGGATATTTTAGAAGAGTCTATCGAGAGCGCAAAAAGGGAATCCAAATCGGCCTTTGGCAATGACACTGTATTTCTTGAAAAGTATCTGGAAAAACCCAGACACATTGAATTTCAAATTCTTGGTGATGAATATGGAAACGTAATTCATCTTTTTGAAAGAGAGTGTTCAATCCAGAGAAGACATCAGAAAATTATAGAGGAGTCTCCCTCGCCTGTAATGGATGTAAAACTAAGAAAGAAGATGGGCGAGGCTGCAATAAAAGCAGCTGAGGCGGTTGGCTATACCAATGCCGGCACCGTAGAATTTATGGTTGATGGAGATTTAAATTTCTATTTTATGGAGATGAACACAAGATTGCAAGTAGAACATCCAGTTACGGAATTAACAACTGGTATTGATCTAGCTAAGTGGCAACTGAAAATTGCAGATGGAAAGGAACTTTCCATAAAACAAAACCAGATCATGCAAAGAGGACATGCGATTGAATGCCGTATTTATGCTGAAGATCCAGCAAATGGTTTTTTACCTAGTGTTGGGACACTACAAAAGGTTGAACCACCAAGGGGCCCGAATATACGTGATGATTCTGGGATATACACGGGAATGAAGATAACTCCGTATTACGATCCCATGCTTTCAAAGTTAATAGTAAATGCTGAAAATAGAGATGAGTGTATTAATAAAATAATATGGGCTTTATCACGTTATGTTATCTTAGGGGTTAAGACTAATATTTCCTTTTTAATAAAAGTATTGGATCACATGGAATTTCGCAAGGGCAATATTACAACCCATTTTATTGATAATTATTTTAAGGATTGGATATCATCAAAAAAAGGCTTACCTATAGAAGCAATTATTGCATTGTCAGTTTACGATTCGATTCATTCAAGAACGGAGGAAGTTGTACGTTACAAGGAGTCTGATCCACATTCACCGTGGAAACATGTTGGAAGATGGCGAATGGGGGTTGAAATATAGATGTTTATCAATTACGAACACGAAAATCATGTTTATAATGTTACAGTTGAAAGACGTGAAAAATACTTTTTTATTACATACGATAATACTGAATACAGGGTTGAGGCAGAGGAGATAAAACCAGGACATCTTAAAATAAAACTTGGAGATAGAATTCTGAAAAGTGTTATTACTGAAGGTGAAAAGGAAAAATATGTATTTGTTGAAGGTGATGTTTTTTACGTAAAAAACGTCGAGCTTACTGGTACCAAGAAAACCAAGAAAGAAGGGGAAGGATCACTTAATTCTCCGATTTCAGGAAAAGTTGTTAAGGTAGAAGTAAAAGTTGGTGATAAAGTAAGCAAAGGTGATGTTTTAATGGTAATTGAGGCAATGAAAATGGAGTACCTAATTCGTGCCCCAGATAATGGAAAAATTACTAAAATCAATTTTAATGAAAACGATCAAATTGAAATAGGTCAAACAACTGTTGAAATGAAAAAATCTTAAGGTGAGCAATTTATGGACAGTATTGAAAGTCAATTAGATACATCATCAAAAGATTATAAGGCCAATTTTTCAAGTTATGAAAAACTAGTTAAAGATCTTAAGGGGAAAATTTCTATTGCCAGCAAAGGCGGCGGCGAAGAAAAAATAAAATTGCACAAATCCCGAAATAAATTGCTTGCACGTGAACGTATTGATTCCTTGTTAGATCCTGATACCCCTTTTATGGAATTTAATACTCTTGCGGCATATAATATGTATCAAAACAAGTCTCCATGTGCAGGAATAATTACAGGTATTGGAATTATTCATGATAGGGAAGTGGTAATTGTAGCAAATGATGCAACAGTTACTGGGGGAACTTATTATCCAATGACGGTGAAAAAACATCTCAGGGCTCAGGAAATTGCAAAGGAGAACAACATTCCCTGCATATATCTAGTTGACTCGGGCGGAGCATTTCTTCCTATGCAGGATGAAGTTTTTCCTGATAGAGAGCATTTCGGTAGAATTTTTTACAACCAAGCTGTAATGTCATCAATGGGAATTCCACAAATTGCAGTTGTGATGGGTTCCTGTACTGCAGGGGGAGCATATGTACCAGCAATGTCGGATGAAACAATTATTGTTAAAGGCACTGGAACTATCTTTCTTGGAGGTCCGCCTCTTGTGAAAGCAGCGACCGGCGAGGAAGTTTCTGCAGAGGATCTTGGTGGAGCTGATGTTCATTGTCGTGAAAGTGGAGTGTCTGATCATTATGCTCATGATGATGTTGAGGCAATACATATGGCAAGAAATATTGTCGAAAATTTAAACAGACCTGAAAAAACCAGATTAGATGTAAAAAAACCAGAAGAACCAATTTACGATCCAAAAGAAATATATGGAATTATATCAAAAGATCCGCGAAAACCATTTGATATAAAGGATATTATTGCAAGAGTTGTTGATGGTTCAAAATTTCATGAGTTTAAAGCCCTTTATGGACAAACATTGATTTGTGGTTTTGCAAGAATTATGGGGTATCCTGTAGGAATTCTTGCAAACAATGGCGTATTATTTTCTGAATCAGCTTTAAAAGGTACCCATTTTATTGAAATGTGTTGTCAAAGAAAGATACCCTTGTTATTTTTACAAAATATCACTGGCTTTATGGTCGGAAGAAAATACGAAGCTGGCGGGATTGCAAAAGATGGTGCAAAGATGGTTAGTGCTGTTGCTACTGCACAAGTTCCCAAATTTACAGTTATAGTTGCGGGAAGTTTTGGCGCTGGCAATTATGGTATGTGTGGTAGGGCATATGGACCAAGACAGTTGTGGATGTGGCCAAATGCAAGAATATCAGTGATGGGTGGGCAACAGGCAGCAAATGTTCTTCTAACTGTTAAAAAGGATCAAATGTGGCGCATGGGAAAAGAATTAACAGATCAAGAAGTAAAGCAAATTACTGATCCAATACTTAATAAATATGAAACTGAGGGAAATCCATATTACAGCACAGCTAGAATTTGGGACGATGGAATTATTGATCCTGTTGATACTCGGCTAGTTTTAGGTCTAGGGATTTCAGCATCTTTAAACGCACCAATACCCAAGTGGAGACCCGGTGTCTTTAGAATGTAACATTAAATATTAGTGAAATTTAAGAAAAATTAATTACTCAAAAAACATTTACTTCCCTTGGTAAAGAGAATTTCCTCACTTGTTAAATTAGATAAAATTTGGATTGCAGAGGAGAAAAAATGAAAGATAAAATACTGGAAGAGGCCTTAAAGTGGTATAAGAGTCAGCAGGAAAATCCAGATATCGAAGATTTTGTTGGTCTTATAATTGATCAAACAACAGACTCTCTTTTTGATAAAATCAAAGATGAATTGAAACTTGAATTTGATAGCGGCAATTTGCAACATCCCTTTGTAATTTCTAGCGAATATTATTTAGATTTAAAGTTTAAAGAAATAAAAGATAAATATTTGAAAAGTAAGGACACTAAGCAGGAATTAACTACCAAATCTATTGAATGAGCCTATTAAAAATTCTGGCTTTTTTAAGTTTTAACTTGTTTCAAAAATATTTTTACAATTTGCAATTTTTTCAAACTATCTTTAAATAGTAATGCTGACAAGAATAAACAAACTATTCGAAATCAATTGATTTCGTGGATGTGAAAATTATGAAACATAAGACTAGCAAGATTGGTGAATATGGAATCACATGGAAGCCTGTCGAGAGTTACATAACAAAAGATGGAAAGAAAGTTCCTCCCCATATGAAAAAAGTAGAATTCAAATGGAAGATTAACTAGTTTATATTTGTTAACTGTGGCTGGGAATACTGCGTGGTCTGAAACAAAGTGAAAGACCCGCAGATGAAAAGCTGCATCTCCTTTTAGGCAATTAACCACTCTTTTTTTTGTCGCACGCGGCAGGCGTTCTCCTACACCCTAATGGTACGACAGGAGAAAAAAATCTGTATGGTAGTTGTAAATAGCGGCAGCTCTAAAAAGATTTTGGGTGACACGCGAAATAATTGGGTGACGATGATGTTTAAAAACAAATGCAACTACAACTGCTTCCAGAGACAATCTCATATCTACACCCGTACCAGGGCATTTCTCTATTTTGAAAGATTTGATTTAGATTTTTGTGATTTTGGATTTTGAGGAAACCACGTAAATTTCCCTTAAATGTAAATATAAGATATTAGTCTGGGATGCAATGGATAACGAAAAGCCATCAAAAAAAGCTAATATATATTTAAAATTAGGTACAAAAAATGGGGAAAAACTTTTAAAAAGTAAATAAGAACATTTTTATCCTAATATATTATTAAGATATTAAAAGTTACTATCTTTGGGAAAAACATGCGTGGTTTTTTTTTACGTATGTTTTCAGAATGACCTTTAGGTTATGATAGCATGATGGAAATGAAACTAAGATGGTATTTGATTAAAAAATCATTTCCACTTTTTCAAAAAATTGGAATACATATCACACCTAACCATTATTACGAACCAATTCCAGATGTTTCAAACATGAAAGAAAGTATTTGGGAGCGGGAAACTGAAATGAAAGGCATCGATCTGAATGTTGATGAGCAACTGATATTTGCCGATGAAATATGCCAAAAATACAAGAAGGAATATGATTGTTTTGGTTTAAATGAAGCTAACAGTGAATCTAAATATTTTGTGAATAATGGTTGGTTTGGGGAAGTCGATGGCGATATTCTTTACTCCATTATTAGACATTACAAACCAAAAAAGATAATTGAAATCGGTGGAGGGTGGTCAACGCTATTGATTTCTTATGCACTATCAAAAAATCAATCCGAAATGGGTTTTTTGGGAGAAATAACAACAATTGACCCGTATCTTCCTAAAATTCTAAAAAATGAAATATCTAACTTATCGAATCTTGTTGAAAAAAAAGTTCAAGATATAGATTACAGTATTTTTCAAAATCTTGAAGAAAACGACATTCTTTTCATAGATTCTTCACATGTGGTAAAATTAAATAGTGATGTTTGCTGTGAGTGTTTAGAGATACTTCCGAGACTTAACAAAGGCGTATTAGTACACTTTCACGATATTTTCCTACCGAAAGAATACCCAAAAGAGTGGGTTGTTAAAAATAAATTTTTTTGGAACGAATCCTATTTGCTGCAGGCATTTTTAATGTTTAATAAATCGTTCAAGGTTATTTGGGCAGGTAATTACATGAAGTTAAAACACCCAGAGAAAATATCGAAACTATCTCGCAGTCAGGCATGCCAAAGTTTCTGGATTCAAAAAGTGGTTTGATGCATTTACAAACCACACTGCAACAACTATCAACGCAACAGTAACAAATTTCGTCATATATTTATACTGAATTCTTCTTTTTCAACTGTGGAGAAGATAAATGAAGACATAATTAAATTGGTAAAAAAATTTGCCGATAAATTACCAATTTTTTCAGATGGTAGAATAGATTACTCAAATGCAAAAACAGCTATTGTCGTCACTGTTTTTATTAAATTTAATAAAAAAATCCTTTTATTGAAAAGAAGTGACAAGGTAAGTACTTACAGAGGAAAATGGAATACTGTTGCGGGATATATTGATGAGATTAAACCAGTTGAAGAAAAAATCTATGAGGAGTTAAAAGAGGAACTTGGTATTGAAAGAGAAAATATTAAAAACTTAAAACTCAAGCAGCCTTTTTCATTTAAAGATAATAAAATTAATCGTACTTGGATTATTAATCCAGCTTTGGTAGAATTAAACAAAAAACCTGAGATTAAACTTGATTGGGAGCATGTTGAATACAAATGGATTAATCCAAGAGATATTGATAGTTACGATACTGTTCCAAATCTAAAAGTCAGTTTGAAAAAAGGCTTAATGTAGATATTTTTTTTTATTATTTTTCTGAAATCTCTTCTAAAATCATATTTACAGCTTTAGGAATGGCAGCCCTAACTTTAGTCCTTAGCTCCTCACCAAACTCGGAGGGATATTTTTTTAATAGTATCACATAAAACATTATTTCCTCCGGTATTTTAGTCTCACCAAGTCTCCTTGCCATTTCAATAGATTCAATTAGTGTAAGTCCATGAGGATTTAATGATCTGCTTGATGAAATGTCATTTATTGTTAATTTTCTGATTTCTCCTTCTTTTTCACCTATAAAACTATCCGCAATAATTGCTTTATCAAAACCAAGGATCAAATCTAGTAAATTCATCCCGCCTGTATATGCTTCGTCGATTTCGATATCTTTATTTTTAATAATTTTTTTAAGTTCCCTTGCAACATGAATTCCCACAGCATCATCTTTTAATATTGGATTTCCTACCCCGATTACAATAGTTTTCATAGTTTTTTATCTTTGAATTATCTGTATTAATTTTCTATCCTGATTGTAGATTTTTATTTGCAAAGGCATACCGCCTGGTAGAGAATGAGTTGCGCATGCAAAACATGGGTCGTATGCTCTAAAAGCCATCTCGACTTTGTTAAGAATCCCTCCATCAATTTTTCCATTTTTTATTACTCCCTTTGCTGCATCACGAATCGACATACAGATTGCCCCTGCGTTGTTTGTAGTTGCAACGATTAAATTTGCTTTTTTGATTAATCCTTTATCATCAAGCTTGTAATGATGGATAAGCGTACCTCGGGCTGCTTCGACAACCCCGAAACCCTCGTCAGGTTGTCCTACAGGATTTTTAATTTTGGTGGAGGTTATTTCAGGATCGTTAATTAATTCAATAGCTCTTTCTGAAGCATACAGTAGTTCAATTAAACGTGCCCAGTGAAAGGCTAAGGTTGAATTTACCGGTTTTCCCCCGAGAGTTTCAAACATCTTTTTGAATTCTGCATCGGCCAAAGGTGTTGTCATACCTTCGGATGCATTTAATCTACCAAGAGGCCCCACTCTATATATTCCACTATTAGAACCATCTTTTAGACCGTTCCATCCAATATCCTTGAGATATGGAAATTTCATGTAACTCCATTCT
>JAFGPP010000073.1 GCA_016936135.1 Thermoplasmatota archaeon | reverse complement strand
CTTTCAACCCGATGGAGATTGGCTGCGAGATAGCCAATCCAATTAATTGTTACATCAAAAAATTTGATTTCTCAGACAAGCTCTTAACTACCGTTAAATATTATTTGAAACAAATATAACATAAATATTTATTTGTACCAATTTAATACCACTAATAAATTAAAATTATTTACTTTATTAAAAAGCCTGATTTTTTTAAAAAAATGGTACTTAGAAATTAGTTGCTGATTTGAAATTTTCCCCCTAAGCTTAATTGTCTTATCCCAAATTAACTTGTCAAGTAATAATAATTTAGAAGATAAAAAAAGATGGAAGTATTTACTTAAATTAGTTCCAAAAATTGTCTCAGCAATGAAAACAAATGTGGATACTGTTCTAAAATCTTGAAAAACACTAAGAAATGAGACCACAAAGTATTCTTAGGCATTTTTACATCAAGGGTTGACCAGTCAGTTTCAACGCCATAACTATCAACGATCTTGGCTCTAACAATATATGTTCCCTTCTCATCCCAGGAATGAGTTCTTAGAACTATAGAACCAGGTTTTATAGGACCTATTTCTTCTGTTTCACCATCACCCCAGTCCACACTACAATATACAAATTCTTCAAAGGGATCGGATCCGGGGCCAAAATTTTCCTCTGCAATTTCAAATTCGTACTGATATTCAACACCGCTTTTACCATTTGATTTGCCAACAACATTTGGTTTCTTTGGATGTTCATTCCATTTATGCGGTTCTACCCATGGTAAACTGTCTTGTCCAGTTGCCTGATAATCACCCATGATATCATATGCAGAATCTCCAATACCGTCACCATTAGTATCAACACCGGTGTAGTCATCCCAGTAATTACCGCCAAACGGGGAAATGTAATCCCAGAAATTACCTCCCCCCTTATCTTTTACATTGTACCAACCATTATTTATGAAATCATTATGATATATCCAATTGTTTTTTGACTGTTCCCAGATGAAAATTCCTGCACCATCGTTATTTTGTATAATGTTATGATGAATGTAATTATAATTAGTTGAACCGTGAAGATAAATTCCCGAGGCTTCGTTATCCTTGATAAGATTCCAACCGATGATATTGTAGTCAGATGTCACATCAATAGCTGCATCTTCTTCACCTTTTCCACAGTTACGAACAACAAAACCAGTAAGCTCAGTATGGGGACTCTGAATTTTTACTACACTACCCTGATTCCATTCTATCATTGTTTTATCTTGAACAGAAAAACCGATTGCAGTGCTTCTTATCTGAAGGTTTTCTTTGTTCACAATAACTTGTTCATTGTAAACCCCAGGTTTAACCAATATTCTATCGCCAGGATCTGATGCATCAACTGCTGCTTGAATACTTGTAAAATCCGCTCCCCCATTACAATCTACATAATAGTAATTCCTAAACCAAAAATTTGGTTGCGGGGGATATATATCCTCGTCAATCAACCCATCACCATCATTGTCAATGCGTAAAAAAGTTACCTCTCCAGTTTCAGGATCTTCGTAATAATCAATATCATCCTCATCCACTACTCCATCATTATCATTATCTCCAGTATAATGCTCAGTTATCTGATTATTAACATAAGATGACATTTCCTTTGAAGTAGTTATTCCATCCTTGTTTTTATCAGCAACAGTGGTTGAACCCTGTGTTTTCAAACCTTTTATGATTTTATCAGTAAAGGTTTCTCCCTCCTTGCGAGTAGGAGTTTTGCCCTCTGAAGCAAGCATAAGATGAAGATGATTTTTATCATATTTTTCTTCATCCCAACCGCCATCAGTTGCTTTATCTAAATCATCATCGCCATCGGAGAAAGTTCCGGAATAGCAACTATCAAGAATAACAGTAATTGTGACACATGGTAGAAAACCACTTATGAGGTCACTTAATTGATCATCGGTAACAGAAACCCAATCGTATAAAAAAATATGATTATCGATACCATTAGGCTCGTTATCTGGAGGATAACCCCTGCTACCATCCTTTGCTGAAGGTAGATTGTCGCCGCCATGAACACCAAAATAGATAACAACCTCATCACCGGATTTGGAATCCAATTTTAATTTTGCAAGACTGTCGGTCAGATTTTTAGCAGTAGCAGATTCATTTTTTAAAACAGTCATATTTTTTGGATTCCAACCAGCATGTCCCGAGAGGGCATTAGCTAAATCCTGAGCCTCTTTTGAAAAAGGAACTCCGACAAATAAACCACGAAATGTAGTTTGTCCTGAGCTATCAGTCATCCTGGGTTCTGATCCAAGGAAACTGCAATCAATATTTTTTATTTCAACCTGAGAAGAAACTATATTTGGTAAAAAACCAGCTCCAATTAATGACAATATTACCACAAAAGCCAAAATTCCTAAATTTTTCCCTTTCATTATGACGTCCTCCTATTCAGTCATCACTAGGAAATAGCTTAATGAATCTGTTTTTCTATCCATTACTAATATAATAATTTTATTTAAATATTTATTGCTTAAAATCTCCATGTAATATTTTCCAAAATT
>JAFGPP010000072.1 GCA_016936135.1 Thermoplasmatota archaeon | reverse complement strand
TTCATAAGCGATAAATTTTTAAGGTAATTTGGATAAAGAGGAAGTAGCCATGATGATGAAAAGCATTTTTCTGATCTGCTGTAAAAAAATTTATGAAGAAAAATGGGCGAACTGAATGGCTATTTAAAAAAATTATAATTTTTTAGACATATATGGTCCTTCACGTTTATATCCTAAACGTTTGTAGTAATTCTTTGTACCTATCCCGGAGAGTATTATCAATTTTTTAGCATCAAGCTCTTCTTTTGAAATTCGCTCAGCGTCATACATTAAACGCTCCCCCCAACCTCTATGCTGCCATTGATTTTCAATAGCCTTTTTTCCAACCTGAACCGTTGGCCCAAAAACATGAAGTTCTCTTACTAAAGTTGATTTATCGGTTTTTGCCTCAGCTCTATAGGGTTTTTCGGAAGTTTGTCTTAATCTTAACAAACCTATTAATGTATTTTGTTTGAAATCTTCATATGATAAGAAAAATTCTTCCCCCTCTGATGCAGAGTATCTTTCAATAAAGAGTTTTATATCGTTGATATCTGTCTCATAATTTGATTTGTATTGTATGTGCCCAACCTCTCGGCATCTAATGCAATTACACCGAAAACCATCTTTTTTTAATTTTTCTTGAACTACTGATCGTAAATCCCCACGTTTTGCGCCACCAACAACCAGATTTAGAGGTATATCTCGCTGTATGCGCTGAATTCTTACCCATTTAGGTACAAGTTTTTTAATTTCGACTATCAGTTTAACAATATCATCAAAATTGTATTGCTTGTACTCACCATTTTTCCACATATCATGTAGCTTGGTTTCGGGCATTATCATTGTTGGATAGATTTTTATTGCATCCGGTTTAAATCTATCATCTTCAAATATTGTTTCAAATGTTTTCAAATCCTGTTTAAAAGTTGAACCGGGCAATCCAGGCATCATATGATAAATTACCGCAAAACCAGAATCTTTTGTCATTCGTGTAGCTGTAGTAACATCATCTATGGTGTGTCCCCGATTAATAATGTCATAAACCTTGTCATTAATCGTTTGCACGCCCAACTCGACTCTAGTTACTCCTAATTTAAGCATTAAATCTATATTAGAACCTTTACAATAATCGGGTCTTGTTTCAATAGTTATATCACTTGTTTTTATCACTGAATTTTCAGCAATAGATTGAGCATCTTCTATTGTTTTAGCATTCCCACCAGATATAGCATTTAAACATTGTGTAACAAACCCCTCAAGATAATCTATTGGATAACAGGTTATTGTTCCACCAAAAATAATTAATTCAACTTTGTCAACTGTATGTCCAATGATATTTAATTGATCTATGCGACTTTTTACTTGTTTATAAGGGTCATAATCATTTTCTTTCGCTCGTCTACCAGCTGGTTCATTTCCAGTATAACTCTGTGGCGTTCCGTACTTTGGCCCACCTGGACAATAGATACACGGTTCATTTTTTGGACATGGATATGGTTTGGGCATGACTGTTATAATATAAACGCCAGAAATTGATCGTATAGGTTTCAATCTCAGAAAACATAGAATTTGTTTTCTTTCTTCAGTTGTTGCAGCAGACAATATTTCAGAATTACTAGGAAATTTATCCAAATTATACTTTTTGCATGCCCACAGTTTAACCTTTGTCAAATCTTTATCATTTTTAAATTCACCTGAAAGAATTTTTTCAATAATCGCACTGTAAATTTCCTTATTTTTCATACCCATGACATCTGCAATGTGTCCTCATTTCGTCGATATCGCAAAAAGTATCAAAAAAAGTATTGAGACTTAACATTAGTTCTTCTTCTCCTTTTTTTGTGAGTGAGTATTTTTTATCTTTATCTACTTTTAGTAATTCCTTTTCTGTTAGATATTTTAGGACAGGATAGATTGTTCCGGGGCTTGGTCTATGTCCTCTTCTTTTTTCTAGTTCCTGTGTTATCTCTGCACCTGTCATATTTTTATTACCTACTAGCCAGAGTATCAGAAATGAAAGGAATCCCTTCATTTTGCAATGATGATTGTGATGCATTGTTTTTGTTATCGGTTCTTAGATATTAAAAATTTTAGGGGAGAAAACAATTATCGTATAACCGATAAATATTAATACTTATATCGCATTTACGATATCGTAAAAACGATATAAGGTGTTTAAAAATGTGTCATGGACATGGAATGGATAGACATCATGAAATGATGTGTTGGAGAAACTTTGTTACAACCCAAGAAAAAATTGAGCACCTAGAAGAATATAAAAAATCTTTAGAAAATGAAATAAAAGGTGTTGACGAATTAATTGAAAAAATTAAAAAGGCCAGCTAAATAATCTGGCCAATCTTACTTTTTTACAAGCTAAATTTATAACTTAATTTTAAATTGCATAAATATGAAAATAAAAGATAAAGAAACTTTTAGGATTTCCCCAATTGGATTTATTAGACGAGAATGTGAAAAAGTCTTTTTGGACATAAAAGATAAATATAATCCTGGACTAAAAGAAATTGATAATTTCAGTCACATTCAGGTTTTTTGGTGGTTTAATAAATTTGACAGTGAACGTTATCGAAACATACTTCTTTGTAATCCGCCCTATGAAGCACCTGAAACTGGAGTATTTGCATGCAGATCGCCAATTAGACCTAACCCAATTGCACTTACAACAGTAAAAATTCTTGAAGTTGATTTAGAAAATGGGCTTATATACATAAATGATATCGATGCAGACTCAGATAGTCCAATTATTGATTTGAAAGGATATTTCCCAGTCTGCGATAGAGTTAGAGAGTTTCATGTTCCAAAGTGGGCCTCTGATTGGCCTGAATGGTATCCAGATGAAGGTCTTAGTCCTGAGAAATGAAATATTATTTGTTAAGGTTTTAATCAAGAAACCAAAATTAGATTAAAACATGCTTGGCTAAATATGGTCTCTCCTTAAAATCTTTTTAAACCACCAATAATTCAATATAACTTCATTCCCATACTGATTCTATCTTCAGTTGAAAAACCAATCTTTTCGTAGAAATTGACAACATCAGAATTATCTTTTTCAATCTGAAGGTTGACTTTTAAGCAACCAAGTGATTTTAATTCATTTATTGCTTTTTTCATAAGTTGTGAACCAATTCCTTTTCTCCTAAAATCAGGATTAACTGCCAATGAATATATCCATCCACGGTGACCATCAAATCCTGCCATTGCTGTACCAACAATAAGATTGTCTTCTTCAGCAACAAATAAGAGATCCTTACTATGTTTCACCTTCATATCAATCGATAATTCAGGATCATTATGTGCATATTTAGAATCAAAAACATGTTTCAATAGTGAAATAACAGAATCCCGATCTGATTGTCTAAACTTTCTAATGTTCATTTTATCCTATCTCCTCCATTCCTTTAACATATTTGTGTTCAAATAGACTGTTGAAGAATTCTTCAATAAGCCAATTTTAGAAAAAATAGACGAATTATAGCCAAAAATCAAAATAACTATTTATAATATAAATGATAAGCAATTTTTTAAGTTTTTTGACATTATAGATACTAAATTTATATTAACTCTATCTAGGATTAAAATTTTGAACGGTTGAAGCAGATGACTGATGAAAAAAATCAAAATAAGTCTATAACAATTCTTGGAGCGGGACCATCTGGATTAACTGCTGCAATAAATCTTGCCAAAAATGGGTTTCGAGTAAAAGTGTACGAAAAGAATCAAGACTGCGGGATGAGATTCAGAGGTGATTTTCAGGGATTTGAAAATTGGTCTTCAACAACCGATATTTTAAAAGAACTAAAATCAATTAATATAGAATGCGATTTTTGGTATAAACCAATATCTCAAGCCGAATTTTATGACTATAAACGAAATAGTAGGATAGTTAGTTTTGAAAAGCCAGGTTTATATCTTGTCAGAAGAGGCTCTTTTCCTGGAAGTCTTGATTTTTCGTTAAAAAATCAAGCAATAAAAAATGGCGTAGAGATAATTTTCAATAAAAGAATATCAGAGAATGAATCGGACATTATCGCCGGTGGTCCAAGGCGAGTTGATGGTATTGTAAGGGGAATTGTTTTTCAAACAAAAACAAATCGTATTCCAACAATTATCTTGGACGACAACCTTGCACCTAAGTCATTTGCATATTTATTAACTGGTGAAGGCTTTGGGTGTCTTGGTACAGGCCTTACAAAGAACTTCATATTGGCCGACAAATTATTGGATAAAACCATTGAGGCATTTGAGTCCATCCTGGATATTGATATTTCAAATCCAAAGAGATTTACAGGATATGGTAACTTTTTTATTAAAGATAAATACGTAGAAAATGGCAGGATTTATGTAGGAGAATCAGCCGGATTACAGGACTATCTTCTTGCATTTGGACTAAGACAAGCTATTACATCAGGATATTTAGCGTCAAAAAGTATTATTTTCAAAGAAGATTATGATAAATTAATCAAACAAAGATTCGCATCTCAACTTAAAACTTCAATGTCAAATAGATTATTATTTAGCATAGCAGGTAACAAAGGTTATAGTAAATTTTTACAAAAAGGCAAAAAAATTAAAGACCCGTTAAAAAGAATGAACCGTCAATGTAATGCTTCTGCAATTAAATATCTGTTTTACCCTTTTGCTAAGTTAATATTTCATAAATAGATCTAATCATATTCTTTTTAAAGTTATCAGGAATAATATATCGAAATATTTTGTTGATTGTTGTTTTCGTTTACCTCTTTTAAATCATCATTTGGATCTAAAATCGCATAAATTGTGTGCGGAGTTTTAAAAAAACCTGAAAACCAAGGTACTTCAACGCAAAATTTTCCATTATTTTCGATATAATGCGCAATACGTTTACTGGCCAGAATCTCATTGCTACAATCTATTACTATTTGCTTTTTACCTATTAATGAATCATAAAAAAGTTTTCCACCATGTTCTGGATGCCCATCCCACAACTGCAATCTTATATCTTTAGGATAAATAGTTAGTCCTCTAAAATTTCGATTTAAAGTGTTACCACCCATGCTGAAGTATTCTTCCCCCTCAATTCTCTTTTCGCCAATTGTAATGTAATCAACATAATAATCGCGTTGTTGATTCACATTGTACGTTCCCAGGAAAATTGTATGAATTCCGGGTCTGATTAGTACATTGTGAAAGTTAACCAAATACCAAGAATTAGTTGCAGGAACCTGAAAATCTCCTAGATGCATAAAATCTAAATTTAATTTATACCGTGCACTCGGTTTGGGGGCATCTTCTGCAACTCTTAAAACAATATCAACTACTTCCCGCCTAATAGTTGTAAAATGCCATTTCGCCCAACAAGATTTTCCATTTAATGAAAACCAACCATGTGTTCCATGAGCTACACACAAACCATTGTTTTTTACTTGAACGTAAATATAATTTCTAAAAAGCCCTTTTTGTATAATTTTTAAATTTTCAATCGAATAATCATATTCTTCCCAAGAAGGATATGAACTATCTTCTTTTATTGTAATATCATATTTTGAATCGCTTGTATTTTGTTCTAAATTTACTGAAGTTACGTTGTAATTTGTTTCAGCACCAGAATTAGGATTAAAGTTTATAATTAAAATTAACATTACAGTTAAAATGCATATAAAATTCTTTGTACTACTATTAATATTGTATCTCACTTGGTATCAATTGATTTATCTTAAGATTGAAATTTAAAACTACGCTTCTTGAAAATGGTCAAAATATGAAAATTAGCAAAAAAAATTGATATTTTGCACAAATTTATAAATAATTGAATTTTATAAACCATTATCCGATTATTATATAAGGTATCAAATTAAGAATTCAAAATCATTTGATTTTTTTCCCATTTTGATATTTTTTCACATCACATTTAAATAATAGTGTGAGACAATATCAATCATTAGAATTAATAAAAATTTGAAGGTTGGGTGGAGCATATAAAAAAGAAAATAATATTGGAGGATTATACAAAAAGATTGCAAAAACTAGTTAAAACAAAAAAAACCCCTATTGTCGTATACAAAGTAGGAACCTTCAAAACAACGACAACGACAAGTTCAAATAATGAGTATAGTGAAAGTGCTGATAATTACGCTTTCTAAAATATATTTTATTTTTATTATTATATAAATAATAGAGGAGACTTAAAATAATGAAATCAACATATTGCAACATTACCAAAAAAATTGACAAAATCCACAAGAAAATTAAAAGGTTAAACAAGTTGGAAGATAAACTAAGGGAACAATTATCTGTTTAAGATTAAATTAACCTTTATATCTTAAAGCCTCTGCAGGCGGAATTTTTGAAGCTTTTCTTGAAGCAGGGAATATACAAATCACTGTAAATATAAATGCAATAAGAAAAATTGCCACTATTGGCTGCCAGTTAATTACGAAATCAAAATCCACACTCTGAAGTTCATCTCTCCATATTATATAACCAGTAAAAATTCCTAAAACTGTTCCGATAACAATTCCAATTAACGCAACCATTGAAGTTTCAATTATAAATGACTGACGGATCATTCGGCGTTTAAAACCAATGGCACGCATCATACCTATTTCTTGACGCCTTTCATGAACGGACCGTATGGTAATAATTCCTAATCCTGCAATTCCGATAACTAGACCAAGACCCATAAAAGCATCAAATAAGTAGAAAAATTGATTCATAGTTTTAATTACTTCCCTAACCATACTTTCTACGGCAATTACATACATTCCATTTTTCAAAAAAGAGCTTTCCATTTTTTTTGCAGTGTCTTCAACGTTTACATTTTCATTTAAATTTACCAAAAAATAATTTGATGTATTAAAACCAAAATCTTGCTTAATAAATTCATCGTAACTAAAAATTCCTTGAATATATGCTGTATCAAGAATTGCAATTATTCTCTTTTTCTGCAATCTATCATCTTTATCAAACATTTCGAGTGTTTCTCCAATATCTGTTGTAAAAGATGAAAATTGTGTACCGCCATATTGAACTGTAACTTCACTTTCCGATACTGAAGAATCAATAATTACGAGGCTTTTGTTGGTTTTAATTGCTTCCCATACTCCATTTTCATTTGAATATTCATCTAAAAATTCAGAAAATGAAAACTTGTTTTCATCAATAAAGGAATCATCAACTCCAATAATTGTGTAATAAATATGTGATCCTTCTGAATTAGTAATATTTAATTTCACTCTACCAGAAACGGGCGAAGCAATGCTACTTATCCTATCATCTAGTCCAACCTTTTTTATTTCTGATTGAAGGTCTTCAAAAGGGGTATTTTTGTTGGAAAATGCAATAATTTCATAACCTCCCGATGAATGTTCAATCTGCTTTTCAATATTAGTTCCAATCATTCCAACAAGCATTGACATAGTCGTAATTGTAAAGATAACCAAAGCAAATATTGCTATTGTCATTCCAGTTCTGAATTTAGATTTTAAAGAATATGAAATTGCAGTTCTGATGACAGCTTGTCTTGACTTTCCCCTTCCAAAAATAAAAGTTAGTCCTGAAATTACACTTTCAGAATTAAACATTACAATTAATAACGAGGCAAATACCATAAATAAGCCAGAAATAATGAATATTTCAATACCGCTTTTATAATCCGGGTAAAACGAAGATGGAATCATCCATTCAATAAGTATTAGTATTCCAACTAGATTAAACGCTATACGATCCCCTATCCATCTTCTTATTATCAATCCAGATCCAAAAATAACTATTGAAAGTCCTGAAAGTAGAGGAGTAAATCCTTCAATACTAATTCCCAAAAAAACTAAAATTAAACCTGTAAGAATAATCAGAGTTCCAATCATAAAAAGTCGCTTATTTACTCTAGGGATTTTTGGCTCAGGAATTTCTCTTATCGCTCTGACAATATTTAATTTTGAAATGCGATGGGAGGTAAAATATATAGTAGAAATAGTTAGAAAAAATCCAGAAATAAAGCCTATTATCAAACTTGAGGCTTCAAATGAAAAATATTTTAGTATTGTAATTGAACCGAAAGAATTTAAAATATCTTCGAGTGCAAAAATGATTATATAACCAATAAATATACCAAAAAATACACCAACAAGTGAGGCGCATATTGCGTAGATGGTTCCTTCAAATAGATACATTTTTTTAAGTTGATTTTTTTGCATTCCAATTGCTCTAGACATTCCCATCTCGGATTTTCTTTCTTCTGCAAGCATTACAAAAATATTAACAATAAGAATTATTCCAGCAATTATTGAAAAAGTACCAAATATCGTAAATAGGTTTGAAAATTGCTCCAAGTTTTGCTTTCCTTCTTCCAACACTTCTTTTTTTACAACACTTATATTAAAGTTAAGGCTATCAGAAATATCGATTGTTTTGAATTCTTTGATTACCTTATCTGTGTACTTCATCCCTTCAATTACGTCCCCTCTATTAGAAATCAAAATTCTGTTAATTTTACCAGGCTGGTTTACCGTTTGTTGTGCTTTTTTTAAGTTTAAATAAATGCCATTTCCAGTTCCTGCTCTTTCTTCAGCATCAAGAATATGAGTAATTTCAAGTTTCACAGGAAGAGTACTAGCATAAATCATTATTTCATGCCCAACAATTGCATCCAAATCATTTGCAATATTTTCACCAAGCATTACTTCGTCATCTGCTAGGAAGATTACCTTTTCACCATTCTGGTTGATAAAGTCGCCAAAATTTTCTGCATGATTGAAATCAACACCAAAAAAAGCAGCTCTTGGTTCCGAGAGATTTGTGTCTAGATTCAATACAGCAACATAATCATTAATCGCTGGAGATAAACCATCGATATATAAAGAACTAAAACCATTTTCAACCTGGTTGAAAACTGAAATATTAAAATAATCTGTCTCACCGTTTGGTTTTTTCCCAGTAATAATTTCATCCGTATTATGATATGATCTAAGTATTTCTGTTTCTATCATGTTATCCATCGTGTCTCCAATTACCAAAGAAGATGAGATAACTCCAGTTCCAATCATAAGACCAAGTATGACAATAGCTGCGTAACCCTTCCTTCTTAGAATATTTCTTATACCTAACTTTGAAATAACGCGATTTCTCAGCATTTGAAGTATTATTGCAACTAGGACTATGACAAATGCCCCAAGTAAAATTTCTTCAATCAAGATTTCACCGCAACATAGGCCGATACTCCTTTTTTATCACACCACTGCCCATAACAAGAACTCTATGGGTTTTTTCAGCAATTTTAGAATCATGTGTCACAAGGATAAATGTCTGTTTATACTCGGCATTTAATCTACACAAAAGGTTCATGATTTCCTCAGATGTTTTACTGTCCAGATCTCCAGTTGGTTCGTCACCAAATACAATTAGAGGGTGATTTACTAAAGATCTGGCGATGGTTACCCTTTGCCTCTGTCCTCCAGAAAGCTCTGATGGTTTATGTGATTCCCACCCATCTAGACCTACCATTTTTAACGCTTCAAGAGCTCTTTTTCTTGCGACCGCAGGTTTAATTTTTGCTACAAGCAAGGGAAGTTCGACATTTTCTATGGCGGAAAGAACTGGTAAGAGATTATAAAACTGGAAAATGAAACCCATCTTTGTTGCTCTGTAGTCTGTTTTTTCCTCATCAGACATTGCATTAAGATTTCTTCCTTCGATAAGAATACTACCTTCTGTAAGTGAATCCAATCCCGATAAACAATTCAACAAAGTCGTTTTCCCGCATCCAGATACGCCCATTATCGCTACCATTTCACCTTTTTTTATTTGTAAACTTACACCTTGAAGAGCATGGACACGGATTTTCCCGCCATCATATATTTTATGCAAATTTTGAGCTTCTATAATGTATTTATCCGAAGATTTAAAACTGACTTTTCCTTCCAGGTTACAGCGTGGACAAATAACTTTTTTTGTTTCTTGGAACTCTCCACTTGTAGTAAATATCTCTTGACATCTGGGACATTCTATTGTTTTTAACATTATTTTCTATTTAATTATATTTTGGGGCAATATATAAATTTTTATTTAGAAAATACTAACATTATATAAAATCTCATAGTATCGCTGATAAAGACTTTGAACTCAAATTAGGTTAAAAAGATAATATTGGCGCAGAAGTTGCCTAGAAGACATTAGTTATAAAAATGCCAAAAAATGCATACATAGAAGTGCAAATAATACCTAAGATTATAATTTGTTTAATACATCTATTCTTAATTTTTTTACAGAGTTTAATATCTAAATTGTTGTTAATACTTACAATGACCTTATTTTAAAGTATTTAACTCAAAAAAACTCTTTATATTTTGCTGTGAGGGTCTTCCAAGGTGCATCCTCTTCTCATATCCCTCCCTCACACCACCTCTCCCCTTTTTCTTTATTTTCATTCTTCCCAAATTTATTTTAATATTCGTCTGTTAACATTTTGGATAATCTTGTTGATTGATTGTATATGAAATATGAACCATACGGCTGGCAAAAAAGATTCCTTAGCGTGTATAGAGGTAACGGAGTAGTCAAAGCTTTTGCCGGAACCGGAAAAACCTATGCAACAATTCTTCTTTTGAAAAAAAAGAAATACAATACGACAATAGTAGCGGTTCCTACTAGAAAATTAAAAAGTCAATGGGAAAGGGAATTATCGGAACATGAAGTTAAGAATACATATGTTGATACTTTTCACATCCTATCAAAAAAAAGATCGAAAGGATTAAAATGCGATATGTTGGTCGTGGATGAGTGCCACCGTAGCACAAGTCCAGTTTTTCGCCGAATATATGAAAACATAAAGTATAGCGATATTTTAGGTTTATCTGCAACCCCAAACAAAGAAAGCTTGGATTTTTGTGGAAATATCATTGTGGAGGTTCCACTACATGAAGCTCAAATTAGCGATTTTACAGTATATTTCCATGCTATTGATCTGGATTCTGATGAGAGAAAATTTTATGACGAATATTCGGAGGCTATTGGAAGATTATTGGGAAAGATGAGGAAGGCAGATGATTCCGATAAATGGAGATACAGACAACAACTTGATTCGATGATATTTAAAAGACGAAGCCTTGTCTATTCTGCAGATGCTCGTATTCCTAAAGCTGTGGAACTTTTAAAGGAAAATATTGGCAAACCCACGCTAGTAATTTGCAAAAGAATCGAACAAGCAAATCAAATTTCAAAAATTACTGGATTTCCAGTTTATCACAGCGAACAGTTAAACGAAGAGGCATTAGATGATTTCCACCATGATAAAATACCCGTTTTACTTTCTGTGGGAATGCTTGCTGAAGGTTATGATAAAAGAAATATCCAATGTCTTATAATCGTATCAACTGCAATTACTGAGGCATATCACATTCAAAGTATCGGGCGGGCGGTTCGTTTACCCGATGATGCCGATATTCATATTCTTTTAGCTAGAAACACAACAGATGAAAAATTATTACAATTCCGAGAACTTTACAAACATAAAATAATAGGAGTTTTTTCACCAAGAGCACTTAAACCTAAGAATCCCTGGCGTGAGCAATTCTATCTTGGTGATGAATATCATATCGACACGGAAGGAAGAATTTATCAAAAAAATCTAGATGGAAAACAATATTTCAAGGACAATCCTATATCTGGAGAACTACAAAGATTTTTTAATTATCATGTAGGTCGTTTCAGAATCACTAAAGAAAACCTTGTTTTAGCAAAGATCGGAGGAAAGATTATTTCGGCCGGGGTTTTAGTAGAACCTTTGGAGCCTATTACACAAAATAACAAATCCACAATCTAAAGAATTAAAATTTAAACAGAAATATTAGTAATAAAAGGTTTTTTGTAAAAAACTAAAAGTATTACAGAAAACAAAGAGGATAGGCCTCCAAGAAGAATAAAAGGCATCCATACTCCAATTGCATCAGATAACGCTCCTCCAATAATTAATAATATTGTACCTCCCCCTAGTTGCAGTGTAAAAATAACTCCAAAGTTTTTCCCTTCGACATTTTCATTTGTAATTTCAGAAATAAAAGAAAATAAAGCAGGATATGAAAGAAAAATTGAAACCCCTAGGAGAAGTAATATAAAAATAAAAACATAAACAGAATTTGTAAAGGCAATCGCAATATCCATTATTCCAATGGTTAGATATGAGAAAACAACAACATTTTTTCTTCCAACATAATTGGAAATTTTTCC
>JAFGPP010000071.1 GCA_016936135.1 Thermoplasmatota archaeon | reverse complement strand
TTATCCCGGAACTGCAATAAAACAAAAAAATGTAAAATGTGTTCAGGAGCATGGGGGCTCCTGAAACATTATTACGATTATAAAAAAACTGCCTGATATATCAGGCGCTATATGTTAAAGATTCGTTTTTATTTTTCTTTAACGATGTGCTTCGTTTCCTGAAATTATTTCAAAGAACAGTTCAGTCACTTAATTACGACTTGCATTTGCATTTGCATTTTTCCCGTATATCTTTATGTAACTTATTCGTTTGTTCGTCCTTATTTTATGATATTTTGGTGTCGTATGAATTTTTAAACAGTACAATTATTTTATAGTATTGTTGGGTCATATGATTTTTAAACAGTACACAGCAGTCATTTGACTCTTTTGCCATTAAATTCGATCAAATAACCTGTTAAATACCACTGTTTACCATCAATTACAGACATTTCTATCCACCAAGGTTTATCAATTTCCCAATATTGTCTAATTTTCCTCGTCTGCCATATAAAAGCTGATATGGAATTTGTATCAACATAATTGTTTAACATGAATAAATCAAAACAAAAAGACTTGTTTTGTTTACTTGAGCTACTTCTATTGTTGTGTTTATAAAAAACTTGGCTAAACTGACCACTCTCGGGCTGCAGTGTATCACCTTTTATATTGCTTTGTTCGTCAAATACTGGTAATAATAGTGGAAAACTAAAAAAATTCTGGCATAGACATTCATATTTGTTATAAATAAAACATTTGGAAATATTTTTATTATTCACTTTCTCAACTTTTTCAAAAAAACCTTTACTGTTATTAAAATATAATCTACGGAAAATTTGAACATTAATTGGATTGTAAAAACTATCTGTTGAAAACACCTTGATTGTTGTGACTGTATCTTTTTGAGCTATTTTGATTGCTTCTACAATAAATAAATAATGACTCAAAGAAGTATCACAATCATTTTTATTTAGATTTTTTTTAACTGCTTTTCTCGGAGTAGGCTTTTTTTTTAATACAATAATTTTCCAACAGTCATCAATATTCCATTTAATTTTATAATTGTTGTTATAGCTGTAAGTATTAACTATATGTACTGTAAAAATATGTATAAAAATTAGCAGTATCTTTCTGTTATTAATTCCTGCAAGCATTATTTGAACCTTTCTACATTTGAAATCGTAATAGAGCAATGTGATGCTTTTAAATTATTTTTAAACAAATCCTCATCTGTAAATATGCCAATACATTCAGGTATCCAACCAGAACTCCGCTTCCAATTGTTTCGAAAACTATCAGTTTTCACTCTCCCATCGCTTTTATACTCAATATTATATAAATACGCATCAACCCGACTTGTACTACTATCTGTAGGAGGTGGTAGTAGATCATTATTCGAATACATTTTAACAGTTATTTCGTAGAAAAATTCACCAATTTCTTTATATTTGGCACTATATCCAAAAATTGAATGATTCCAAATCTCATCGCTGTTTACAGGTTTGCGATTTTCGTCTATTATCTTTCTATTCGCACGTAAATTTCCAAACATTTTAAATTTACTTTGTTTAATATTTTCTTGTAAAGCGCTATGAAAACTACCAACGATTCTATCAACATTCTCTCCATCTTTATCAAAGGACCATGCTGGAATTGGATTTTCAGGATGTCCCACAATCCAATGCCACCCTAAGGCATCTGCATCGTCAGCTAATTCTGTTAGTAATCCTTCCGCCTCATCCTGGTTTAGACGAATACCATTGTATTCACCAGAATCTGGTTGACCAAATGCAGTAGAAGCAAGTGCCCATCCCCAGCAATGTCCAAACCAAGCAGGACAATCACCTTCTGGTATGCTAGTGCAGGTACTAAGACACCAATCTCTCTCCTCACGTAATGTCGATGTAGATAGTGCTAAATCATACTTAAGTAATGGTGTATAAGAGCCAGTGTTTGAATGTAAATTAGGTTCAACTCTATCTGAAAATGGCCAATACCACCCATTCCAAGGCCGTTCTTCTGAATATCCTCCTTCTGAAAAATTTACTGTAATTGTTACAGGTACATCACTCTTTACTTTTATATAATAATATCTATATTCATTTGCAGGTATAGTATATTTACATGAACAACAAGCAGCAATTAAATATGTTGATTTTCCATTGTAAACATCTATCAGTTCATTGCCAATTGTTTGGTCCCCATTATTATAGTACAAAGCAACGCTATCACCCGTAATCTCCAATTCACCACCATATCTTGTCGGAATATATACTTTTCCAACCTGTAATGGAGAAATTGTCTCGCTAAAACCGATACGAATATTATGTGATTCAATTGTATTAACTTTAACCGCCTGGTAGAGGTATTTCAACCGTGGATTCTTGGTTGGAACAAACCAGACCTCAAAAGTTCCATCCCCTTTTTCTGGTGCAATTACATAAACACTATCTCCGATTTCTGTAAATAAAATTCTGCTATAATCAGCCCATTCGATATCCATATCCCACGTTTCTTTTTTATTACTTTTGGCAGATTTTGGCCATAGCAACTCATTTTCTAACATTTTCCGACTTTTATAAACACGCACACCTCCAGTACAATGTATACATATTTTTCCATGTAATCCTTTTTCTTGTGACAATAATTTCTTAAGATTTTTTTCAATCGCTACTGCCGCAGGTGTTTTATTTGCTTCTGCATAAACAGAAACTATCCCATGAACATCTGCATCTTTCAATCCGAGGCTTGAGGAAGAAAATATTCGTCTCAAAATACATGTAAGCTGATTTAATTTGTTAAATTTCAAGCTGTAAATATACAGTTCTTCAAATTCGCTACTATCGATAAACATTGCTGAATTTTTATTTTCCACAAGATCTACATTTACACTATCAAAATTATTCAATTTAAAACGTACTTGCTCACTATTGCAAATATAGTTTGAGTCAAAAATTATTTTTCTTATATTTCCGTGAATTAGAATGTCTGGGTGACTAACATTACTTAACGTATCGTAACTACTATCATTCATTACAGCTTCAACTTTCAGAATACTATTCTCACCTCCCCCCACAATACTCCCAACCACATCCCCCAAAACCTCTCTCTCACTGCCAACCGCAAACGGCACCCCAATACTATCCACCCCGCTCTGCATCTTCAACCGCACCGCTTCCATACCACAATAATAATTCTTTTCTGAGCTGTTCGCACTATCTCCTTTTAACCAGATACCATCTGTTTGAAATTTCAACAGC
>JAFGPP010000070.1 GCA_016936135.1 Thermoplasmatota archaeon | reverse complement strand
GCCGAACCCTCTCGACTCGCATGGCTTAGTCGAATCCCAATAGCAGTGACCTCCGGCAGGATCAACCGGAATCATACACACTATTATCCTATTTTATTTGGAATTTGGTGGGCGAACCAAATATCACCAACACATGTCAATAGTCAGATTCAAGAGGACCAACAGATTAATGGGCTGCTGTTTTCTTGAACCCCCACAGATCTTTTTGTTGCCCAAGACGGAAACAATCCATTCACAGATATGAGCGATACCTCACTCTCATGGATTAACCGGAATGGTCTGGGCTATGAATTTGGAATTAAGACGTATATGATAATGATATTTAAAGCTTACATATAGGTCAATTGTTTTTGCCGCTGTCACCTAAGAAACCTAAGTTCTTGGGCGCAGTCAAATACTCCCCCTTATTGCAGCAGAAGGAATGAGTAAACAACTTATATCGCGGCATTTGTATGATACCATGGTTGTCCTCTTTTCATTTCACGACGTTTCGTCTATAAGATCAAAGAGGGACCCTAAACTGGTATCAATATGTTGCCTTAAACTTGCCTCCCCAAATCATTACCAGTCAAAGGGGTCTTCGTATTAAGGCTCCTAATAACATGGTTGAATGTGTTAATAATCTTTTTGGTTATAATACTCATCTACACAATACTTATCTATACAAATTTATTTCATTCTTTAATAACAGTGCTGACTTTCTAGCCGAATCTGCAAAGTCTTTGTCATCACTAGCATAAATAATTCCACGAGAGGAATTAATAATTGCCATCTCTTTCTTCTTATTAGTTCCATATTTAACGGTAGTT
The DNA here is from genome assembly GCA_016936135.1 of Thermoplasmatota archaeon. GTDB lineage: Archaea > Thermoplasmatota > E2 > DHVEG-1 > DHVEG-1 > JAFGPP01. The sequence continues at coordinate 27,127 of JAFGPP010000070.1, read as the reverse complement.
GAGATATCTCCACCCTGCTTACCGATACCCGGAACCAATAATGGGATATTGTCACCAAGTTTTTTTCGAATTATTTTCAGTTCATTAGGATAGGTTGCACCCACCACCGCCCCACAGTTATCAAAGATATTCCATTCCTTTATTTTTGTTGCAACAATAGAAAAAAGTGGTTTATTTGCAAAATTGAGGTCTTGAAAATCACCAGCTGATGGGTTTGATGTTCTACATAGAATAAAGCTGCATTTGTCCTTATAATCAAGAAAAGGGACTATGCCGTCTTTGCCAAGATAAGGATTAATTGTTATAGCATCAGCATTAAATGTTTCAAAAAATGCCTTTGCATATTTTTTAGCGGTATTGCCAATATCGTTTCTTTTTCCGTCGAGTATTATCAAGATATTTTTTGGTATGTAATTAATCGTTTTTTCGAGCAGAATAAATCCTTCTATTCCTAAAACTTCATAAAATGCCATGTTTAACTTGTATGCACAAACGATATCTTTGGTTGCATCTATAATAGATTTGTTAAACTCAAAATAAGGATCATTGCTATTTTTAAATAAGAAATCGGGTATTTTTTCCGAATCTATATCAAGACCCACGCACAATAAACTATTATTTTCCTGGGTAATGCCTCGGAGTTTTTCTCTAAAATTCATACTTTTCCCATAAACAAGAATTAATTGCCACTATAAAAATACAATTAATTTAGATGATTTTCTCGTTAGATATTTAATGCCGAATTTATTATATTGCAGAGATGAAGGTATTATATGGTATATGTTCCTGGGGACTAGGTCACGCAACTCGCTCATTACCAGTTATTAGAAAGTTGGTTAGTGAAAATAACAAATTAATGGTAATCTCTAGTGGACGCTCCATTGATCTTTTAAAAACCGAACTAGGAGACGATGTTAAATACTCAGATATTCCCGATTATCCAATGCTTGTTTCTGAAAATTCTAGACAGTTTATGGCAAAAAGTCTTATTTATTGGCCTTTGTTCATTCGAAAAATGGAATCGGGTTTACAGACTGTTACAAAATTAGTTGAAAACAATAAATATGATTTGATCATATCTGATGCAAGATATGATGTTTACAGTAAAAAAATCCCATCATATTTTATTTCTCACCAGATGAGGATAATGAACCCGCTTAGAATTAAAAAACTTGAATCTGGTAGCGAAATATTTAATTTATTTTTCTTTAAAAGATTTAGAGAAGTGATAGTGCCAGATTTCAAGGATGATAACTTATCTGGGGATCTTTCTCATAACCTAAATAGAATAGATGAGAGTAAAATAAACTATGTTGGGATTCTCTCAGATTTTTCCAAAAAACGAACAAAAAAGGATATCGATTATTTTATTTCTATATCGGGACCAGAACCGCAAAGAACTTTATTTGAGAAAAAGATTCTTTCACAGATTGATCAACTCGACGGCAATATTGTAATCACACTAGGTAAAACCGAAATAAATGAAAAACTAAAAAATGAAAACATTACAACTCATACATTTTTATCTAAGAAAGAAAGAGAAGAGTTGCTCAATCGGACAAAACTTGTTATTTCCAGAAGCGGTTATTCGACAATTCTGGATTTGGCTGTAATTGGTACTAAAGCTCTAATGGTACCAACACCCGGGCAGATAGAACAAGAGTATCTTGGTCAGTATCATGTTCAAAAAAGAAGTTTTTTTTCCGTAAGTCAAGAACAGATTGACCTCAAAAAAAATGTTGAAAAAGCCAAGGGATTCACTGGTATAAAAAAGAAATGTGACGTAAATTTATCAGTTAACAATATTATGGAAGTTATTTATCATACAATTTAAAAAGCACAATTTTTAATAGTACTCTTAATTATTACCACGTATTTAATTTACTAAATTAGGGGGAGCAAAAATCATAACTGAGAGGCTATGGGAAATAAGATACAATGCAACATTATTGTTATTAGTTGTCACTGGTTTTGCTATTTTTTTACGTTCAATCCCTAGCTGGAGCTATGCAGCATGGGGTTGTGACTTTGGGATATATTATGGTCTTACTAATTCATTTGTACAAAGTGGTGAATTGTTCTCTTCTTACTTTGGATGGGGAGGTTCCTATCAATATTTTCCTGTACTTTATGCAATTACTGGTATAGTTCACTGGGCAACTGGAATTGAAGTTATAACATTGATGCCGAAACTTGCTCCAATATTTGGCGGTCTTTCAGTTCTTATTTTCTATTTTATCGTAAAAGAATTAATTGGAGAAGAAAAGATCGCTTTACTCTCAAGTCTAGTACTTGCGGTATTGCCTTTTCATGCATATCAAACAAGCCATGCTTCACCTTTAACAATGGGTCATTTTTTCATGATGATGTCAATGTATTTATTTATCAAGTATCGTCAGGACCACAGATATGTTGTGCCATTATTTATATCTACAATTTTACTTATAATGTCTCATCATTTCTCCACTTATTTCTTTTTAATTTCTCTAGTAAGTATCGTCTTTTTCGAAAACTTAAGTCGAAGTAAATGGACTGCTTCCTTAAAGATTGACATAATGTATATATTGCTTGCTAGTGTACTGATTTTTTCCTACTGGGTCTTTGTAGCCACACCAGTCTATGAAAGTTTTATGAATAATCGAATAACCATAGGTTCAATACCAATTCCATCAATGATGATAATTTTTGCATTTTATTTGGTTTTTTTGTTGTCTATTATATCAATTATACTAAAAAGAAAATTAAACATTTTTATTGAAAGAAAACAGCTTACTTTTCGAAAGAATATAATACGATTTGTATTCACAATTACCCTTTGCTTCATTGGAATGGGTATTTTCACCTTTATAAAAATGCCTTGGACAAACATACAATTCACACCCTTGACGATAATTTTCTCGATTCCATTAGTAGCAATTTTTGGTTTTGCTGTTGTGGGGTTTTCAAGGATGAAATTTATAAAAAATGGATATTTTATTCGAGGTTGGTTAATTTCAATTTTACTTTCCTTTTTATATGGTATTATTAACTCAAACTGGGCTTTTTATCCACACAGACACCTGGAATACATGATGATACCGTTAAGTGTAATGTCAATATATGGTATTCGTGATATATTTTTACGGGTTAGTAATGACTCTATCACTGAAACTGTAAAAAAATTTCCCCAAATGGAGAAAGTAGTTACTAGCCAATCTTCTCATGTCAGATTGATGAAAAAGCGACAAGTTTTATATTTATTCGTAGTCGTTATAATAGTTACAACCAACGCTGTATCAATATACCCATCCCATGTTGCACTAAATGCTTCATATGAAGCTATCACTAATGAGAATCTTGCAGCGGTAGAATGGATGAAAGAAAATTTGGATACTAACAATAGCATTGTGGCTTCAGATCATCGGCTAGCTAGAATAGCAGAAGCAGTTGGATTTAACACAACGCTTGACAATGCTACAAAATTGTGGGATTCGATAAATCTCACCGACTATCTTGACGAATTAATGGGGATTGAAAAACAATATGAAAGTAAAATAACTCATATTATTATAGATTATATCATGAAAGAACGTGTTGTTCACGTTGGTTTTGCAGATATAGCCTATATGACAAATGAATCGTACTATAAATTTACAGTTGAACCTTTTGAATTGTTATATAGGAATGCATCTATAGACCCAGAAACAATGCAATATATACATTGGACCGAAGTTTACGCAGTAAATTGGTCTTATATTGATAAGTATGAACTTGGGAATTTACAAGCGGTCGAGCAGTCTTAAATAGATAGACTCGTAATTTTTACCAACATATTCCAATGAATGGTTTTTGATTAGTCTCAGGCTTTTTTTACCCATAGATTTTCTTAAACTTAAATCTGATAGAACTTTAACAATATAACCTGCAAGTTGGTTACTATTACCTGATTCAAATACAAAACCATTGTTTGCGCTAGCAAGTTCTTTTACTGCACCTTTATCTGTAACAATTACTGGAAGACCTGAGGCAGCAGCCTCCATTGTAACAATACTTTGTAATTCTGCCTCAGCAGGCATGACAAAAACATCTGCAATCGAATACACATTTTGATAATCCTCTTCATCTAAAAAGTCTACGAAAGTAGTATTTTTATTAACATCCAATTTTTCGGTGAGTTTTATAACTTCGTTTTTATAATTTCCACCTGATCCAACGAAAAGAAAATGAGCATCTATTTTTTTTAGGACTCGAGGAATTGCGTTAATAAGAACTTCAAGATTTTTTTCCGGATTGATCCTACCAGCATAAAGAACCAATTTTTTATTCAAAATATTAAGTTTATCTTTAAGATATGATCCATCTCTATTCGGATTAAAAATAGTTGTATCTACCCCATTTGATACAATTGTTATATCTGTCTTTAGCCCCTGAGCTTGATACATTTCTGCACCAGCTTTTGTGGGAATGGTTGCCCAGTTTGTGATGTTGTAAAAATACACTAGATATTGCCAAGTGAATTTTCTTAAAGTTCTATAAAAGAATGAGTCGATAAAAGGCGAAAGTATATTTTCGGGCAATATATGTATCGAACCTACAACAGGTATATTTCTTTTTTTTGCAATGTTTAATGCACACATGCTAATTGGATAAGGTGAATTAACATTGACTATGTCTGGCTTAAATTTTTCAATTGACTTTTTTACGTAAAAAAAGGGAAAAGGGCAGAAATGATACTTACCGCTCATGTAAAATGGTAATTTAATTCCTTTTGGTCTGTAAATTGTTGAACCATTGATTTCTTCTTGGTAATTTTTGCAAATGAAACCTGGAGCAATCACGTTTACATCATGGCCGAGTTTAGTAAGTTCTCTGACAATTCTATGTTGAGCAATTGCACCTCCATCGATAATAGGATAATATGACTCTGTTGTAAACAATATTTTCATTGCAATCCAATTTCCAGCATTAAAAACAATTATTCATTTATTTAAAAATATAGGGGCTTATAGATGAAATAATTGATCTTGGAGACGAAAATACATCTGTTGCAAAATATTGATACCAACCACAACTTCTCGAACATTGGGACATATTTTTTCGTGCCTTTTTTGCCTCTTCAGAGCGTAAAAATTTTATAAACGATCCTTCTGTGAAATTATAAATTCTTTTTCCAATGGTCCTACATGGATAAAATAATCCACCGTCCGAATCAATTATTATTGAAGAAGTAGAACATCCATGAAGTTTGTTGATATTGTCTAAAAATCCAATAGGTGTTGTTATCGTGTTTGGATATTTTTTTTTCAATCTTATTATCTCATTTCGAAATTTTTCTGGATTTGGGTAGTAATCATCAGTTCCATCAAGATGACATGCGGGCATGATAACAGTTCTTGCAGCCGCATTGTAAACCTTTTTTACCTTATCTTCCATTGCATCCATACTTTGCTTTGTCACAACAATCTGAATACATATTTCTGGACCATAACTTTGAAATTCCTTGAGTCTTTCAAAAAATTCAAGGTTTTCGTGCCCTTCATCTATACTTATGTGAATATAATCAACGTTTTTTCCATATTCTTCCATTGGTCTTTTGTCAATTAGATGACCATTTGTTGTAAAAAATAATATAAATGGTTTTTTATGGGCATACTCTAGTATTTCACCTATATCTTTTCTAACCAAAGGGTCGCCACCCTCAAGACTTAAAACTACTATACTTGAATTTTCTAGGTTATCGAGAACTCGATAAACCTCTTCTGTAGATAGATCTGGGGTTTTTTCCATCCATACATTACAAAAACTACATTTCAAACTACATTTGTGTGTAACTTTAAATGATGCATAGAATGGATAAATGCATTCACCTGCAACCCAGTTTTGCATTACATATCCTGCAGTCTTAATTAATTTGGAAAAAGGTATATTCTTCATAAGATCATCGTTATTTAATCCCATGTCATTATCTATCCACTGAAAAATTTTTTTGTTTATAAAAAACCATAAGTGAGATATATATTACGGGAATTATCAACGATGTGGAACCTGAGAAACAACCAAAAACACTGAAACTATCAATCATAATTAGTCTTTCCCTGAGTATTGCAATTATTGTTGTTATTCTGTATTTTACATTTGATAAACAAACCTTTGCTCATCTATCTGGACAAAACATAAAACATGAGTTTTTTTTTGCGGCAGTTTTGGTTAATTTCCTTTATTGGATTTTATGGGGTGCCCGTCTTAGGTCATTAACAAATGCGGTTGAAAGCGGTTTTAAAATCAGTTTGTGGGAATCGACAAAGATAGTTTTGGCAAATTTATTTTTAGCAAATATTACTCCGTCAATGGCGGGTGGAGAACCAATTAGAATTTACTTACTTAATAAGGATGGATTAAGTATCGGTGGCGCAACTGCAGCAGTTTTGGGCGAACGTTTGCTAGATGCAATTTTTCTAATAATTTGTTTTCCTTTTGCATTTCTAGTATTCAGAAGTAAAATCAATACAGGTGCATTAAGTATAGGACTAACAATATCAATTGCCTTTTTCATAGTATTGGTAGGATTTTTTTTGTATGCATTAAAAAATCCCGAAAAAATCAAGTCCCTAATCTTATTTTTAAGTAAAAAACTTGCCAGATTTTCAAGAAAAAAGCCTATTGAGAGTAAAATTGTTGAAAGAATAAATGTAGAAGTTGATAACTTTCATGAGAGCATGGTCTGTTTTCTATCCCACAAAAAAATGGATTTTTTAAAAGGGTGTTTTTTTACAGCAGCTTTTTGGGTAACCGGTTGGATGGTACCGGTTCTAATATTGATGGGGCTTGGGTTGCAGCCATATGTAATCGAATCTTGTGCTGCGCAAATTCTTCTTATAATAATTGTCATGATGCCTACAACACCTGGAAGTGCTGGTATAACTGAAGGCGGAGCGGCTGCGTTGTATAGTGTTTTTATAGGGGCCCATCTTATCGGTGTCTTTATCTTATTATTCCGTTTAATAACTTATCACATGGGATTGATTATTGGTGTAATCTTCCAGTATAGGATTTTTAAATCTGTAGCATCTTTTTCTCTTGAAACACTAAAAACAAGAAAATAACTTCGATTTCTTTTACGTGTTCTATTGGGAATTTCTTTAATACTCGATTTCTTTAATACGAATTGAAATTATTGCCAATCATTTTTAACTTTATTTGTTATCTTTAATTAATTTCAGCAATTTTTCTTGCTTTAAAAATCATATTTTTATTTGGCTGTTGGTATCTATACTCCACCTCCTAGGTTAGTATAACAAAAACGTTGGGGTTTCTTACCATATATTTTAATATGAGTTATCTATTCAGCACTTCCTATGAATAAGGCAGAAAAGTGTATTTCTTGCGGAAAGGGACTACTCGAACGCGGGTCAGCAACATTTCCATGCCCAATATGCACAGAAGTAATCGGTAGGTGCAACAGTTGTAGGGAACAAAGTGTGAAATACGTCTGCACAAAGTGCGGTTTTATCGGACCATAAACACCACAAAAAGGAGGTTTATAATGGGTGAAGTTATCGCTCTTATGAGAGTAATGCCAGGCGAAGTAATCGAGGATGAAAAACTAAACAAAATAATAAAGGATATCAAAGTTGCTATCAAGTCACCAGCTAAACTTGGAAGAATTGAGATAAAAGAAATAGCATTTGGACTAAAAGGCCTTAATGTTACGGTTTCTGTTCCTGATGGAGAGGGGGGTCTTGACCCCATTGTTGAAACTTTATCAAAAATTGAAAATGTAGACTCCGTTGAAGTAACAGACGTTGGAAGAATATAGTCTTAAGATGCTCTTCTAAGATCTTTTTGACTAATTGGCATGTGTTTTGTTATCTGTGACCCCATCTCGGTGGGGTAATATACTGGATAAGCAGAATTTGTTGTATCTCCATCAATAAGTTCTGCCATATACATTTTTTCTATGTGCCATTTTACAGTATGATGATTTAAATCTAGTGCCTTGGCTATTTCAAGAAGATGTTTGCCAGGGTTATTCGTTAAATAATACATAATTTTCTGGGCGTTTCTGTTTTTAAGAATTGATTCTGCAACAGCCTCTCTTCTAGCTTCAATGCCTCCCTCAACTAAATAATATACTCTTTTTCCACCGATATTTCTACTTCGGATAAGGTTCGTTTGTTCTAATTTTCTCAAATGCCATGCTGCGTTACTCGGTTTTAAATTTAGTTCACGGGCAATCTCTCTAAGATGAGATCCAGGGTAATCATTTATATAACCATAGAGATTTTTACGTACTTCTGTGTCTAAGACATTTTCAGGTGTAACATATTTTATACCACCTACAGTCAATACTGCAACTATTACGCCTATAACAATAATTGCCGCTACAAAGATGGGAAGAAAGAGGCTCCCGGGATCTATTTCGATAATATTTGCCGCAGATACTACTTTTATCAAACTTATAAAAGATAAAAAGCATAGGCTAAAACTTAACACATATTTCTTAGCGAAGTGCATCTCAAATCATTCCCGCATCTCAGATTTGAATAAAATGAGATATTTGACAGACTTAAATAGTTTACTTATGGGCAAAATATCCGGTAATTTCCGCAGCTGTATTTTCAAGTCGTACAAATCCAAATCTCTCGAATTGAACAATTTCATTCGTGTTTAATGCAGAAATGGCTCCCTCTGCATATCCTTCTAAAATTCTTAAGCTATCAGGATTAAATTTTTCACCTATAAAAAGAGGACTTGGAACAAAAATTTTCATAGGTATATATTCATCTGTTGTCCATTGGATTTTAGCAGTTTCTGAAATTAACTTCTCACCAATATATTCGCCATAAATTGTTTCGTTTTTCTGTGTAATTTTCACATTAAAAAGGTCTTTAAGACGGAAAATATCACCTAATTTTAATATATTCATATCTTCGCGTGGAACATAAAACACTTTATTAGTATTAACAACTCTGCTTCCCAATGTTTCATCGTGAGGATGGAATTGAATTTTTTTCTTCTTTTCCGGTGCATTTTCAACTATTAATTTTATAGGGTTTTCAACAAAGAAAAAACGTTTCACTTTCGGATCTAAAAGCTTTCTATTGAAAGATTCAACAATGCTAAACGGCACTGTCGACTCAACTTTTGAAATGCCTTGGGAGAGTACAAATTGTTTGATAGCTTCTGGCTGAATACCGCGCTTCCGAAGACCTCTCAATGTAGGCAATCTCACATCATCATAACCCGAAACAATGTTTTTTTCAATAAGGGGCTTTATTTTTCGTTTTGAAACAGGCATTCCTTCTATTGACAATCTAGCAAATTCCATAAGATGTGGTTTCCTTAATTTTAAAAAATCTAACAACTTAAAGTAACATTCATCCCTTAACTCATACTCTTTCGTCCTAAAAGGATGGGTGACACCGCTGAGACTATCTTCAACAGCTCCTGCAAAATCATAGGTCGGCCAAACCCTATATTTTTTACCCTTTAGAGGATGTTCTTTGTCAATTATTCGAAACAATGTTGGGTCACGCATTGCGGTGTTATCACAATACATATCTCCCTTAAGACGTAAAACCGCGCCATCAATGGACGAGGAGACCATTTCATTCCAAAGATCCATTGAATCTCCGCGATCGCAGTCTCTACACTTGCATTCTCTCCCAGTAAATCGACACTCTTTTATATTTTCAGGCGAACAAGTACAAACATAGGCCTCACCTTGATTAATCAACTGCTCTGCTAATTTGTAGTGTTTTTCAATATTGTCACTTGTCCTGTATTCTTCATCCCATTGAATACCCAACCATAATAGATCCTCTTTTTGAGCATCGTAAAACTCCAGTCTTGCATTTTCAGGATTTGTGTCATCAAACCTTAATATGAATTTTCCATCATACTTACGGGAATATTCAAAATCAATCAAAGCTGCCTTAGCGTGACCAATGTGCAGATAACCATTTGGTTCAGGAGGAAATCGTGTAACAACTTTTCCTTTTTGAGCTTCTGGAAGTTCAGGCAGGGAGAAATCCCTTTCCTTTTTTTCTCTCTTTAGAAGTTCGGGTGCCTTCATTTCCAATTCTTTTTTTTGTGAATCAATAGATAGACAATTAACTTCATCAACAATATCAGATACTATCGGAATTAGGTCTCTTGGAGAAAATCCATCCTTACTAAAAATGGCGATTGCTTTTCCAACAACAGCCTTTGAGTTTGCCTTTCCATTAAATTGGATTGCGTTTTGCAATGCGTATAGTCTGATAGTATGCCGAACATCTTTGATATCCATAGGTTTACTTCTCTCTTTTTATTGTGTATTCAGCCAAATCGATTAAAATCTGCTTTGCTGAATTCTCAGGAATAACAGACAATGATTCCTTTGCCCTTAAACTATAATTAACAGCCGTTTGTTTTGCGTAATCGATGGATTTTTTCTTCCAGAATAGATCATAAACTTTTTTAATTTCATGATCTGTGGCATTCCGATTTCCAAAAACCCGTTTTAAAAGTTCCTTGTCTTCTCCTTGGGCTGTGCTGAGTGAACGTACTGCAATGAGAGTTTTTTTCCCATTTCTTATGTCATTTCCGATGTCTTTACCAAGAGTTTCTTTATCACTACTCATATCCAAATAGTCATCTTGTATTTGAAAGGCCAATCCAATCGACAATCCATATGTACTCATTGCATCAATTTCTTTGTCTGAAGCGTTTGCCAAAATCGCACCACTTTCAGCGGCAAATTGAAAAAAAAACGCCGTTTTTTTTCTAATCATCTCTATATACTCTTGCTCAGTTACCATTTTTCGCTTTTCAAATTCCATATCTAGTTGTTGCCCCTCACATATTTCCCGAACACATTCCAGCAAGCCGTAGTTTAATCTTTTAAAATTTGATGGGGTTTCAACTAAATTGTGCATTGACTCAAAAGCTTTGGCGAAGAGAAGGTCGCCAGCAATTATTGCGGTAGGTTCATCATATTTAATATGTACCGTAGGTAAATTTCTTCTAAGATTAGATTTATCCATTATGTCATCATGGACAAGAGTAAAATTATGTATAAGTTCAAGAGCAATTGTTATTGGCAATAACTTTTTGACATTACCCCCCAGAGCTTCACAAGTTATCATGGCTAAAATAGGTCGAAGCCTTTTCCCCCCCGCCAAAGGTAGATGTCTAGCAGCATCGTAAAGGGTTTTTGGCTCTCCATTTTCTAAAAATTTTGCTAATTCGACATTGAGTAACTCGGCTCTTTTTGATAGCCCCTGTCTTAAATCCATGCCTCGGCCCCTATTTCTGTCATTTTTTCCACTGTGTCAGCACCAACAAGAAACATTGCAGCTCTTAATTCTTTTAGAATTGCATCTATCTCGAAAAAGGTTGCATCCTTACCATTATTAGCTGGTGCAAGAAGAGCATGTGCAATTCCTGCGCAATTTGCTCCTAGGGCAATTGCCTTTGCTGCATCTAGTCCATGCCTAATTCCACCTGTAGCAATAATCGGAAGTTTCCAATCGGTTGCCTCCCCAACCTCGATAATTGAGGTAGGAGTAGGAATTCCCCAATCCCAGAAAGTTTTTCCGCCTCTTTCATGGATTTTTTCATTGATCATAATCGCACGATAATGTTCAATTGCCGCAAATGATGTTCCACCTGCCCCTCCAACATCAATTCCAGAAATACCTGTTTTTACTAATCTTTTGGCAACATCATAAGAAATACCGGCTCCAGATTCTTTCACCACCACGGGAACATCTAATTCTTCGGAAATATGAGTTATCGCCTGCAGGCATCCTTTTGCATGAGCTTCTCCCTCAAACTGTACTACCTCCTGAAGAAAATTTAGACATACCATAAAAGCATGGGCATCTATCATTTCGATCATTTTATTGGCAAAATCAATTGTTTTATCATGTCCCCAAAGAACTATCTGTGAAGCACCGATATTGGCAAAACGAAGAGGTATGTCAAAATCTTTAACAATACTGTAAGTTGAAGCAAGTTCTGGATTTTCCAATGCTGCTCTTTGGGAACCAACACCCATGCCCAGATGAAATTTTTCTGCGGCAGATGCAAGAGTTTCATTTATTTCTTTGGCTTTTTTATATCCTCCCGTCATCCCGGAAATTATTAAAGGTGCCCCAAGATTTTTCCCAAAAAGTTTAGTTTTGAGATCAATTTCGTCCTTATTAATTTCAGGTAAAGCGTTATGAATGAGTCTTATATCATCCCAATAATTATAATGTGAAGAGACGTTTTTTTCAAGGGAAATTCTGACATGTTCGTCCTTTCTATTTTCAGTCTGATTCATGCTCGTCCTCCATGGACAATAGTGTATGTATCATCCTCGCCAACGAGTACATTGTATAATCTACCTTGTTTATTACCATTTAGTAAAATTGTATCTATTCCACACTTAGAAATATTTTTAATCGTATCAATTTTTCCCTTCATTCCCTCAGTCACATCGTCGTGAGAATCAGCATCGGTTGTTAGGTTTTCTAATTCATTTTCTGTAATGCTATTGATTAACTCTGCATCAGAATTTATTTTCGGATTTTTTGTATATAAGCCGTCTTCATCAGTTACAAAAATTGCCTTTTCGGGTTTAAAATATTTTACTAATGAAAGAACCAATAAATCACCAGAACAAATGGAAATACCAAGAGTATCATCTAGCACAACATCTCCAAAAGTAACAGGAAAAAAACCTCTTTTCAGATACATGTTAAAAATCTCAAATTCAAAAGTCTTAAGCATATGATTATTAAGTCTTAACATTGAGTGAGGGGGCAATGATATAGCAGGAATGTCTTGATTATAAAGGGATTCTATTACGTATGAATTTAATTTTTGAACCGCTTTATGCGTAAGTGAAAAACCTCTAATTTGTTCAGCTTCTTGAAATCCATTTTGTAGTCCATATTTTTTTGCAGTAATGTGGCCAAAAGATCCTGCACCATGAACAAGTATAATTTTTTTTCCAGATCTTTTAATTTCTTTTGACAGTCGATCCATAGTCTGTTTTTTAAAGGTGTTTTCTTGAGATTTGTTTGTTATAACACTGCCTCCAATTTTTAAAATGATCATGAAGAGTCAATAAAATATAGTTTAAAAAGTATTTTCATTACATATAAACATTCTAATTATAATTAATAATTATTAAAAATCTCCTCAAAGCAATAAGTAATAATCTAATTTTTCACGGCAAGGAAAGAAAACGACTTTAGGCGTTTTAAATCTGCGAATCCATGCGATTCATCCAACAAATTAAAGTTCGAGTATTTCCGTTGGGCAAACGGTTAAAATATGCCTTTGGAAAATAATTGAAATTAAGCCAGGCAGTTTGTTTTACCTTAACTTAGACATTATGGTTTTGTCTTTATTTTGTTCATGGATAAGCCAAAGTGAGATTGGCATTCCCTTAGAAGGAGACTGCATCACTGTTCTTGTCCAATTAATCAAGTTATTATCAGATAGTTCATGTGTACAATCTTCACATAAAAAATGATGATTGTTAAAAACTAATCCAGAAGGGTGATCATTCAGATCAAAACTTCTATTACACTTTCCGCATATTTTTTCAGTCGTAATACACCACCACATCACTATTCTATATGAAGTTGAATATAATGACAAGTTAATAAATCCATCCCCTGCTTATATTATCGCTGTTAAACTTATCTGATTTTTCATTAATTGTTTAATATGATTTGACATCTAAAAGACGTTACTGTTGCCATTTGGATTAAACAGAATATCTTAAAATACCAATAAGTCATATAGATATTTTAAATCAGGATGGGAAATACAATGGATGAACAAACAGTACAGGTAAGAATGGATAATAATACTGGTAATTCAGATCTCGCCGGTAAGCCAAAGATAGCTTATTTCTCAATGGAAATTGGTATAGATGAACACATACCAACCTACAGCGGCGGTCTGGGCATTTTGGCAGGAGACACAATTAAATCTTGTGCAGATCTAAATGTGCCAGTAGTTGGTGTAACTTTACTTTCAGAAAATGGATACTTTTATCAAAAAATTGACGAACATGGGAATCAAATAGAGCTGCCCATTCAATTTGTTGTATCTGATTTTCTAAAATCTCTTCCAACAACTACAACGATTCAAATCGAAAATAGAGAGGTAAAACTTCGTGCATGGTATTATCCCTACAAGGGGCTAAATGACTATATAGTTCCAGTTTTTTTTCTGGATTCAAATCTCGAGGAAAACACCCCTTGGGATAGAGAATTAACAAAGCATCTTTACGGTGGTGACAATAAATACCGTCTTGCCCAGGAAATTATTTTGGGCATGGGGGGCGTGCGAATGCTTGAGGCACTCTCATACAATACCATTGACAAATATCATATGAACGAGGGACATGCAGCATTGGGAACACTGGAGCTTTATAGACGTTTTCAAGATGTTGAACAGGTAAGAGACCAATGTGTATTTACTACTCACACTCCAGTTGCCGCTGGGCATGATCAATTTGACATCTCTATTGCAAAGTCAATGCTTGGTGAATTACTACCTGATTTCATATTGAAAGAAGTTAGATTTGAAAACAAGCTTAATATGACCAGACTGGCTCTTTATTTTAGCCACTATGTAAATGGGGTTGCAAAAAAGCACGGGGAGGTATCTAGGATTATGTTTCCCGGTTATACCATTGATTCGATAACAAATGGTGTACATTCTAGAACTTGGGTATCTGACCCGTTTCAGAAATTATTTGACAAGTATATGCCAGGATGGAGATCTGATCCAATGATACTTCGGGGTGCCTTTAGTATCGATAAAAATGAGATTTGGGATGCTCACATGGAGGCAAAAAAGAAGTTAATAGACTTTGTAAATCACAGGTACAATCTTGGGATGAACTATGATAATTTCACTATTGGATTTGCAAGAAGACAAACCGAATACAAAAGACCTGATTTGCTCATATCTGACCCAGAGAGACTTATTAAAATAGCAGCTAGCAAGGGAAAAATTCAACTGTTATATGCTGGTAAAGCGCATCCAAAAGACAATTCTGGAAAAGAATCAATAAAAAAAATCTATAAAATTATGAAGGAATTAAATAATGAAAATATTAAAATTGCGTTTATTAACAATTACGATATACAAATTGGAAAACTAATGACTTCAGGTGTCGATCTATGGCTGAATACCCCTCGTAGACCTATGGAGGCATCTGGAACTTCGGGAATGAAAGCTGCCCATAATGGGGTACCTCAATTTAGCACACTTGATGGATGGTGGATTGAAGGCAGAATCGAAAATATAACTGGATGGGCCATAGGCTCCAGAAAATCAAATGAGAAAGATTCAGTTGACGAGGATGACAGAAACGATTTATATGAAAAACTTGAAAATATCATCATTCCGAAATTTTACAACGATAGAGATAACTGGATTCGTACAATGAGAAGTTGTATTGCAATAAATGCATCCTTTTTCAATACAGATAGAATGATCCAACAATACGTTTTAAGCGCGTATTTTAGATGAAAGTACCATCTTTTCAAAAGGTGGGCGAATATTTTCAATGTCTTCCACTAAGCATCGAAGTATTTCAGCTACGCTCCAAGCCTGTGTTATACAACCTCTTGGAATATATGGTGGAGAACCGTCAAAAATTTCATGAATAGAGCCATCCCATTGATCACCGAATGCATCAAACATTGTTTTAAGAAAATGTTCATAAGCATATGTACGCCAATATTGTTCATATTTTTTCAATCTTATAAATGAATGAACAAAGGGGCCAAGCAACCAAGGCCATACAGTGCCATTATGGTAAGCTATATCTCTATTGTGCATTCCAATATAATTTCCCTTATAATCTGGATGTTCTGGATTTAAAGTTCTCAAGCCAAATGGAGTAATTAGTTTTGATTCTATATTTTTAATTATTTCCTCCTGTAAGGGTTGATTAATCATCGAATAATCCAAGGAAACAAGAAATATCTGGTTTGGGCGTATCGTTTGATCTTTTTTGTCGATAACATCATAAAGTTGATCATATTGCATGTTAAAGCTTTCTTTTACTTGGTTTGAAAGATCAAAATAATCATCATCTTTCCCTAGAATATTTGTAAAATTGCTCATAATTCTAAGTGCATTGTACCAGAGAGCTTGAATTTCAACAGCCTTATTTGCACGAGGGGTTGGATAATAATCTCCAATTTTTACGTCCATCCATGTAAGTCCGGGTCCGTGACTTATTAAATAATCTTGATCCATTTGAATGCAATAATCTGTTCCCCCCCTGTAATTATCAATAATTGAAGTAAGTTCCCCCCACATCTCGGTGAGAAAATCAGTATCGTCTGTATATTTTAGATACTGAAAGACCCTATCTATAAACCATAGCGATGAATCAACCGTGTTATAAGATGCGCTGGAGTCTTTATCAGAAAAAACATTTGGTACCAAACCTTTTCTTATGTAGCCACCGAAGCATTTGAGAATATTTTTTGCATCCTGAAAACGCTTTGTAACCAAAGTAGTCCCTGGAAGTGAAATTAGTGTATCTCTTCCCCAATCTCCAAACCAATGATATCCAGCAATTATTGATTGGTTTTTCCCTTTTTTTACAATGAAGTCATCTGTAGATAATACCAGTTTTTCGTATTTATATGGAATTTCCGTTTTTTCAAAAATTGTTTTTTTCCTTAACATTTCTCTACTATACATATATGAAAGATCGGCGTCAATGATATCTTCAATGGACATTACAAAAAAATACTCCCCTGTACCTGATATGTTTTTGCAAAATTCACCTAAATGAAAATTATTGTCCAAATAAGAATCTTGCCTTTCATGATCCTTTTTATAGTAATATTTTCTCCAATAGCCATCAGAATTATATTTTGAATCCTTCAGCATGATTTTTAGGGTTTTATCAATATTGCTAGGTCGAATAAACACGCCATGTTCAAACATATTTTGTTCAAAAGAAACCGAACCGGGATTGCTTAGCTCATAAAAATGCCTAGAATTAATAACAGGACTGTGATAAATGGAAATCGGCTTTTTAGTTGAAACCTCAAATTTGATGACGGTTGTATTTTTTCCATATGGCATGAAAATTGTTTTTTTAATCAAAATATTGTTAAAATTAAAAACAAAACTTGGAAAAACGTTGAATACAAATTCACTTTGCATATCGTTTAAATTAAATGACTGTCCGTCAACTTGGACAATGTCATAAACATTTGAAACAAAAACCCATCTTTCCGTAGGTGGTCGAAGACTGGCAACAAGAAGCCCGTGGAATTTACTAGTATTTTTTTGACAGTGGGTTAGTGAAGCATATCCCCCAAGACCATTTGTAACTATCCACTCCCTCATAATTATCACAATTTTTCATCATCTTAATTTGATGACCGTTTGCCCAATGAATATGCAATTAATTATTGCCATTCCCCTCCTATATAGAGACCAGATCCGATCCTTTTGTAGCTTATCATTAAATTTTCTGCTTGAAATCTTGAAGGATATTCATATAATTAATAAACCCTTCATATGGACCATCATAATGACTGAAGTATGCATGAACATCGCCATCCTCAAGACCTTTTGTAGATACATAATACAAGTGATCGGAAGTTTGTAATTTCCGCCAAACTTGCAAAAGTTCTTCGTTTCCGTCATTTCTTAATTTTCTGCCAATATTTTTCAGTTCATTGAAACAGGCAATTTGCATATCATTTCCTAACCAAGTTGACACATCTCTGTCGGCATCAGCCCAAGAAATTGCCCATGGAACATCAATTTCTCCAACTGTTTCATATCTTTGTATTGCTTCGCTAACGGTGACAAAATCCAAATGATTATGTTTAAAAACTTCACCAGGAAAATGACTCAAGAAATCAAAAATACCTGTTTCTGTCCAATGATGTTCGCCAAATGTCTCATAATCCATAAATAGATTTATTAAATCCCCCTGACAGTTAGACATCCAAGTTGCATATTTATCTGCGGTTAACGGATAGGATACCCATTGACGGGCAGAAAATCGAAATCCAACATCATCACTTAAGGTGTAATTTCTTAACAATACCTTTAGGTCGCAATTAACCGGTTTGTACATAAAGTTTGGAGATCTCCATCCAAGAATCTTCTCCGTTCCTTCGGTAATAATTCCTTTGTACCCCATATCTGCAACTTTCTTTGCAACCCTGTTGTCATAAATTGCTTCCGTATTTCTGAAAACTGTTGGTTTGTAATTGAATAATCGCTTCATGAGTTTACGATGCATCTTAATCTGATCTTCAAACTCATCTAGATCATCATAAAGGCCTGAAAGAGAGTGGAAGTACGTTTCCTCAATAAAATCTACCGAACCAGTAGCAAATAGTTCTTTAAAACTATCAATAACTTCAGGCGCAAAATTTTCACAATATTCAACGAAAGTACCAGTTAAACTAAAAGATACTTTGAATTTTCCATTGAACTTTTTAATCAAATCAATCAATAAATTATTTGTTGGAAGGTAGCACTTTCTTGCCACTTTTTCAAAAATCTTCCTGTTTAGTTCCATGTTGAAATAATTAGTATCATCCTTATTTGAACCTATCCTAAATACTGAAAATTTGTTCAACCTTACAGGCTGATGAACCTCAAAATACATACACACTGACGGCATATTAAGAAACAACCTCTCTGTAAACATCAATTGTTTTATCTGCAACGCGATCCCATGTAAACAATTCAATTTCCTGTTTTCCTTGATTTGAAAGAGTGGTGCGCAAAGGTGGATATCTCAAAATAGAGATTATCTTGTTTGCCATTTCATCTGTGTCCCAAAAATCTACACGCAAACAGTTTGAAAAAGTCTCGGCTACCCCTGCTGATTTTGATACAATAGCGGGAGTACCTGCAGAAATCGCTTCCAGAGCAGTAATCCCAAAGGGCTCACTTACTGAAGGCATAACGTAAACACTTGCTATTTTATAAATGTGTTTTACCTCCTCTTCTGTAAGCAATCCTGTAAAAATTACATTATTTGAGATGCCGAGATTTACTGCTTCATCAATTAGCTTAGGTAGCATGTCGCCCATTCCAGCTACGACAAATTTTGTATCCTCAAAATCGAGTACTTTCCTTGCAGCTCTCAAGAAAAACTCGGGCCCCTTCTGAATAGTTAATCTTCCCAGAAAAAGCACCAAATTTCTTTTTTTCCCTTCCCCCAGTGGATACACGGCATTATGTACAACTCGTATCTTATTGGTATCTATCCCATATTTTTCTACAATAATACGTTTAGTAAAATGACTTACGGCAATGATGCGATCGGCATGTTGCATACCCTCTCGTTCAATATTAATAAACCAGTCGTTAGGATACACCCATCCGGATCGATCGTATTCAGTGGAATGAATGCTTAGGATAAGCGGTACGCCAAGTTTTTGCTTCAATGCAATTCCAGCTTTCATAGTTAGCCAGTCATGACAATGAACAGCATCATATTTTCCCATCACTCGACTAACTAAAAGATTATTGTATCTGTAAACAGCATCGAAAAAATTGCCACCAAGTTCCTTATCATTAGGTCTGTCGTATGGGAATATTTCCGCTTCTCCAACCTCAATTATTCGTAAATTAGATTTATCTGTTGTTGCCCTGTGCTTGGTCTTGGGCATATAAAAATCAACTTTGATATTTTTATCAGCAAGGCTACGAGTCAGACCATAGCAATGAGTTGCTAATCCTCCCGCCTTAAATGGGGGGTATTCCCAACCAATCATTGCAATTTTCATATTTACCTTCCTCTAACCAATATATGGCAATCTGTGTAGCCTTTTGGGTCCCCCGTAAATAGAACCCATCTTTCCCTCTTCATCGCCCGATTTGCTATGATTATCTAGTTTTTAAATGAAACGGAATTATATAAGATTGAACATCTGGTTTTCGTTGATATCCACCTTATTTTCCCTAGCAAGCCAACCCAACGCAGCATATATTTCAATTTCATCCATTTCGGCTAAACGTTTCATTGTAGGGAAATTTACTTCCCCCCAAATATCCATTACTTTCCATATTCGACCTGCATCACTACCTAGTTTTGGGGTGAGATTCGTCTCACCTAGCCGATAGTATCCCTGGCAATCTTTTGATATTTTATTTTCTCTAGCAAGCCATCCAATACCTGAAGAAACATCCTGGTGTTTTAGTCTGGTAACTTTTATCAATTTTTTTTCAGAAAGAGCACCATATTTGTTGAGTGCCTTCCATATCTTACCTGCATTTTCACCGAAATATTGCTCCAAGGTCCTCACAAGCATCCTCCAACGCTAATTAGCGTAATATTAACCCAAATATAAGTCTATCTAAAAAAAATTTATGGTTTAATGCTATTCTTCAAGGTTTATAAAAAAAATCTTTATCCAATCAGAATATTCTTTTCCTCGATCATCATAAACGATTACCTTAATGCAGTGGTTACGTAGAGAGATTTTGTTACAATACCAATTATAGGCAGGTTCTGTATCAGTATGAACCAATTTTCCATCATAATAAAATTCTGCCTTAATAATTTTTGAAGGAGAATACTTAACATCAGCCCATATCCATATCCCATTTAGTGCTATTGTTGTCAAGCCACCAATATTGCAAACCTTTGAATCCTTATGGTATACATTGCCTATCTTAGGCGATTCTATTCTAACTTGAGGAGGAATTTCATTTGTATCGGCCAGAAATGCCATGACGCTTACAATCATTTTTGTAGTATTTACCAAATAACTGAAATTAACATTGTTCAAATCATCCCCCCATTTGTGCATGTTAGGGTCACCTTCCCCTTCCCAACAGGCAACAGCCTCATAACCATATTCTACGAAAGAATGGTAATCACTATAACCGCGACTATCCCGAATAATTGTGTTCCTATTAATATTCATATTTAAATTGTAAAGATTGCTTGAAAATTCAAAGAGGTCTTGAACCCAATTTGCATCTGTTGTAGCACTTATTCCCATTCTTCTTCCAGTTTCAGTGGTTGTCGCCCTTCCAATCATATCAGCGTTGATCTCCAAAATTATGTCATCTGAACGATCATAGGCTTCTTTTGCATAAACTTGGCTTCCAACAAGCCCCACTTCCTCTCCAGAAAATGCGACAAATTTCAAGGTATGGTTGAATTCATGTTGACTCAAAACGCACGCTGCAGCAAGAACTGCTGCCGTACCTGAACCGTCATCATTAGCCCCAGGAGTAAATTTCACTGTGTCATAATGGGCATTAAAGATTATAATTTTATCATCTTTGCCTTCAAGAGTGGCTTCAATATTTTGGCTTGTAAATATCCTTCTATGGTATTGATTACCAAACGATGTCCAGTTTTTATATCTAGTTTTGAGCCCCATTTGGTCGAACTGCTGGTAGATAAATTTTGCCGATTTTTCACAACCATAAGTTCCGGTATACCTAGGACTAAAAGCAACAAGGGTTTCCAAATATGATCTTAATAAATTCTCTGTAATATTGTTTAAAATTGTCACAATTTTAGAAGTGTTTTGCGTAATAGCGATTTGATTTTCTGAAATGGATGGATGTACCACTAAGTGAGATGACACAATCGAAGATGAAAAATTGGACGAAATGATTAACAAATTTATGACAAAAAGAATTGCAAGCATTGTAAGTCTTTTCATTTTAATCCAAATTAATAAAGATTTGAAATTTTATATAGTTTTTCCAATAGAAATATTTGTCGATAGATTCATTGTCTGCCAAAGCCCACATTTTGGATTTAATTTTTAGTATTTTGTGGTGTTATTGCCAAGATAAATGTTTTTTGGCGATACAAATCTTATATATCTTAAATCCTCATGATAATCTGGAATACCATGGAATCTTTGATTTCAACGATTGGGAAAATATTGATTCATCCTATTTTGAGTTATAGATAAGTTACAAGCGGGCTTGAGGGGATTCGAACCCCTGGCCAATCGGTTAAGAGCCGATTGCTCTACCTAGCTGAGCTACAAGCCCACGTAAAAATCGGGAACCCGAAAAATGAAAAACAGTTATTAATTTTTTCCGGTTAATATCTTTTTCACAATCTTATCGTCAACTTTTGATATGTATTTTGCTTCAATTTTTTCCGTAATATATACATCGGTTCCTGCATGATAAATGTCAATACCGTCCTTACGAGTTTTAACGCCGTCAATTCTTAATATTAAAGGTTCCTCCGTACGAACTCTTCCTGCTTCAATTGCTTTTTCAATACTGCCGCTTAAATGAACCTTTTTTCGATCTATGGGGTGGAGACCACCTTCAATAATTATGTCAGCTTCCTCTTCGGTTACAGGATAAAAATATTCATCAAGATCAGCAGAAGGAAGATCGTCAAGAGTGACATCAATGGTATGACCATAGGTGGCTCTAATCATTCCGCCATCGATTTGATATCTACCTCTAGAGTCAGTTGCGACCAAAGCTTCGATGTGACGTGCTCTTAACCAATTAAAACCTGATCTGCTGGTACCTATTGCATCAATCAATGAGGATATATCAACCCAACCTTTTCCATCCATCATAAGACCGAGTTTATCTGGGAAATGACGCAATGCCCCAGCCATAATCCTGCTTAGGGAATTAAGCTCTTTATCATTCATTAAAAATTTCCCTCTTTCATTGCATACAGGGCACGTTTCGCCTCTGAAATAACCATGTTCCTCACATTCAGATAGCATTTTATCAACCCTGTAATTCAAATGATAAGTATAAATTTTTGTACAATTATAAGTAATTGTTACAAACAATAATTAAACAAATAGCGCAAAAAGTTGGACAAAGGTAAAAATTCTTAAAAAATAGTTATTAAAAAACTATAATTGAATAGCAGTAATCTTATATAATATCAAAAATATATTATAATAAGTAAAAAGTATACCAGAAGACCAATGCTGTACTCTCAAGCGAAAATTGGTGTTGGTTAAATTAAACTATAAAAAACAAAAAACGCCATAATTTGGTTAGATAAAGGATAGTATAGGGGGGCTATAAAAAATGACGGAAAAAATAATTACAATATTTGTTGTAGCGCTGTTTTTTTTAGGTGCTGTTTCAATAATTGACGCTGGTGAACAACCAAACGCCAACAACACATATGTAAAAAATATTAATTTTTCAAAACCAACAATTGAGACAAACGGAGAATTTATTACCATATCTATTGATGAAACAGAAAATATACATTTTGAACCAGGTATGCCAATAATGCCTGTTCACCAACTAGTGGTTGATTTTCCTCTTGGAACTACAATAGAAAAGATAACATTGAATTGCAATAATGCGATCAGCCAAAGTATATCTGCAAAAATAAAACCAGCTTCTTCTGCTTTAACTTTAGATAAATCTGCGGAAGTAGAAAGTATTGTAATGGATGAGGGCATCTATAAATCAACCAATTCTTATCCAACCGCATGGCATTCATATAACACTTTTGTAGGGCTGACTAAGGATAACCAAAGAAAGTTAATTGTTTCAATTAACATTTATCCCGTAAGATATTTTCCATTAAAAGATGAAATCAACTACATTCAAAATGCAGAATTAGAAATTAAATACAATTCTCCAGCAGAATCAATTGTCGAAGCCGATGTGTATGATTTTTTGATTATAACTGCACCCGCTTATGAAAAAGAGATGAAACGCCTATCAAATCATAAAAATAACCTTGGGATAAGAACGAAAGTAACGTTACTTGGTGAAATTAGCGGCCAAGGACGTGATGAACAAGAGAAAATCAAATATTATATAAAAAATGCTATTGAAGATTGGGGAATTGAATATGTGCTCTTGGTAGGAGGATACAGGAGTTTTCTTGGTCTTGATAACCCCAAATTGCAATTTCCAATAAGACATGTGTATCTGAATACTGGTGGTGGAGATGACACCGACTATCCATCAGATATTTACTATTCTGATATTTATTATTACAACCCAGTAACAGGTAAGGAATTTTGTGATTGGGATTCAAATGATAACGGCAGATTTGGTGAATGGGATTGGTATGGATATGACGAGCTTGATCTTGTACCTGACGTTTACCTTGGACGTTTAGCATGTCGTCATGAAAAAGAAGCAAAGACGATGGTTGACAAAATAATAAATTATGAAAATAGCGATAATTCAAAAGAAGATTGGTTCAAAACGGTGCTAACGGCAACAGGAGATGATTTCGCCGATTTCCCAGAATGGAATATGCCTTGGGATGTATCAGTGTTACAAAACGGAGAGTATACTATACATGCACAAAGTAAGAATAAACAGGGTACTACTGGACCTGAAAATGAAGTAACGGTATATGTGGATAATACTCTACAATCCGTCGTTACTTTTTCTGAGCAAGACCACATTACAACAGGTTTGAGTTACCCTTTTCCACCAGTTGCAGAAATTACAGTACCCTCGGAAGGAGATATCCTAGGCACTACTGACGTTTATGCAAATAAACCGCGTGGAGCATACGATGGAGATAGATGGACATCTATTGAATATTTAGAAGGAATTATGTATATCAAGGGAAAATCATACGATCCTCAACCAAACCCAGATGGATCATTTACCGAACTTCATGTGTGGGTAACCGACAGCGGCGGACAGCAGGTTCCAAACGCAGACTGGACAATTGAAGATGTGGAAGTTTGGTTTGAAGGAGAACCTGTGATGAAAAAAACTCTTGAGTATTTCCCAGATGATTTTCAAGAGGTCAATCTATGGACTTCTACTGGTGATTTTAATGATATCGACGATGTTCTACTGGCGTTGAATGAAGGTTGTGGATTTGCCTATTTCGAGGGGCATGCAAATCCAATGGTCTGGGGCAACCATTACCCGGGGATACCGGGTGGTCGTAACGATGCAACAGTTGACGGACTATATCAAATAAATCAGGGTGGTATCACACCTCCATTTTTCCCGCTTGATCAACTTAAAAACGGCAATAAACTTCCAATAACTGTATTAAGCGGTTGTCACCCGCTGGCTATTGATTGTAGCTTATTGAGACTTTTAATTGATCCGATATACAACCTATATAGTGCAAAAAGTGGATCTTGGGCACCTGAATGCCTAGGTTGGTGGCTAACTAGATTACCAGAAGGTGGAACTATTGCGACAATGGGTCCTGCTGCAATGGGCTATGGAGTTTCTGGTAGCGAAAATACAGAAAGATACGGTGGTTGGCTATGGCCAGAGTTTTTCAGGTTATATTTCGAGGAAAATATTGACATTTTAGGTGAAACATTTACTCAGGCTCTGAATAATTATATAACTCACTTTTCACCCATGGGTCAAAGCCATACAAAAACCGTTGAGGAGATGATTTTACTTGGAGATCCAACCCTCAAGATCGGGGGCCACTCTAGCTCCGCTTCATTAGATCTAAGAGAAATGTCAGATTTGTCACAAGAAACTGAAGAAAAACCTGGATTTATATTACAAAAAACCGAGTGGCTAAAAACCGGGGTATCGTCGTTAGATTCTGCCTTTTCAAACTATTATCAGGTAACTAAAAACCCGCTTTTAGACAAAAAACCAGAAAGTTTAACTTCAAATGGTAACGGAAACTTCCTAGTAGGATATGCACGTCAAGAACAGACATATACGGGTCCTGTTTGGCATAGTGGATTTGCATACTCGCGAGGTGGAGTTGTTTGGAACGAACTACTCTTGCCAAATGGCAATGACGAAACTGTACACCAATCTGTTAGCTACTGTGGTATAAATAATATCGCTGTGGGATGCCAATATAATGGTGTTGCAAGTGATCACGACATCATATTAATGGGGGACATGACAGATGAAAATACATGGGAAGTTCGTACCTACTATAACCCCCAGGGAACAACCGCAGAGTACGGAAAAAATGGATGCGTAATTAATGGCGATTATTTTGATGATAGTATTCAATATATATCAATGATGACTTGTGATTATATTTATCAAAATCTGGTTCAAGTACCGGTTTTTTCAAGCAGCAGCAGCGATTACACAACAAGTTTACCTGGCCTGGAAAATGTCTTTAACCTCGTTGGAGCAGTTGATCATTCAAGCCACTACAATTTCTTTGGTTTTGAGCATGCATCTGGTGCATTCCTAGTAAGGGCACTTCACCCTCAAACACCTGGTGATGGTTTAGACTTAGGATTTATCGGTCCTTTTAACGGTCAAAATTTAGATTTCGGAGCTTATGGCGGTAGGGCAATATTGGTCTATGAAAGAGAAGATGAAATTTACTCGGCTTATTCCTCCAATGGCGATACGTGGTTATTTAATAACCTAATTACAACAAATGGAGAAAAGCCAGAAGTCGTAGCTAATAAAGACGATTCATTTGATTGTTATTTCATACGTGGAGCGCAAATTATCAAAAGTCATAGCATAAATGGTATTGCTTGGACGGAGCAAGGACCGGTATCAGACATCGATAATTTAGATACCAATGATATCTTCGAAGTTTGTAATGATGCAATGGTTTGGTCAAAGACGGATGGGAATCTTTATGCAAAAATATTTGGTTCAACTTCCTCAATTTTTATTGACAATGTTGACGTCTCAAGCGATAAAAAAACCATAATAGTTACAGTTATAAATGGAGGAACAACCCAAATGTCTAATGTCGACTGGCAAATTTCTTTAGGTCCAGATAATCCCGTTGAACGTATTTTTGGCATACCGTTTCTAAATGGTATAATACTTGCTGGTGCTAGTACAACAGGAACTATAAATCAATTACAGCCAGGTGATAGTATTGACTTAAATAGCGGAAAATTGTTAGGATTTGGTAGCGTCATTGTAACTGTGAATGTAGGAGATGTTAGCTTTAGAGAAGATGGATTCCTTCTTGGGAGATCACTTTATCTAAGACATCCGTTATGATCAATAATACCATATCTTTTTCTTTTTTATTTATTATTTTTATCTATTAACTATCTGCAAGTTTATGTTACATAGTTAAAATAGATTCAAATGAAACCATGAAAAATGAAATTGCAGAGACAGATATAACTATATTAAACAACCATAATTTTTTACCTTACATAATGAAGGAAACATT
The DNA here is from genome assembly GCA_016936135.1 of Thermoplasmatota archaeon. Classification (GTDB taxonomy): domain Archaea; phylum Thermoplasmatota; class E2; order DHVEG-1; family DHVEG-1; genus JAFGPP01. The sequence continues at coordinate 51 of JAFGPP010000070.1, read as the reverse complement.
GAGATATCTAATTGATTAGGATTACATAACATCCAAACATTATTGAACAAT
>JAFGPP010000069.1 GCA_016936135.1 Thermoplasmatota archaeon | reverse complement strand
GCTTGACCGCGAAGGTTATTGCCATAGTCAAAAACAATTGCACCTTTTTTATGAAAATCAAGCATTGCCTTACAGTGATTCTTCATACTTGCCATAGATTGTTTTATATATTGCTTCGGATTATTCTTTCTCAGGTTTATTGCTTCGTAAAGATTTTCTCCATAAAAACCAGATGGAACATAGCCATTAAGCTCGTCATGGGCAGAGGTTTGATCTGTTACAACATCTGGTGTAAAACCTTGTGATGCTAATTTAGGATGGGTATCGGCACAATTATAAAGAAGTCCAAGTGACAGCGGTTTTTTCTCATCCTTTGCGTTTTTTGCAAGTTCTACTGCATCATCAATGTCTTTTAATTTTTTATCACAAAATCCCGCTTTGACTCTTCTGTCTATGCGTTTTTCGTCACATTCTACAGCGATACAAACACCGCCATTCATCTTTACTGCAAGAGGCTGAGCACCGCCCATACCACCTAGACCTCCAGTTAAAACTATCTTGCCTTTTAAATTACTGTTAAAATGTTTTTTTGCCAAAGCAGCAAACGTTTCATATGTGCCCTGTATTATTCCTTGTGTGCCTATGTAGCACCAGGAGCCTGCTGTCATCTGACCGTACATAATGAGGCCTAACTTTTCTAATTCGTGAAATTTTTCCCAGTTGCTCCAATTTGGAACAATGTTTGAATTTGCCATTACGACTCTTGGGGAATTTGTAAAGGTTTTGAAAACTGCGACAGGTTTTCCAGATTGGATAACCATTGTTTCGTCATCTTCAAGATTTTTTAGAATATTTACAATCTCATCAAAGCAATCCCAATTTCTGGCCGCACGTCCAGTACCTCCGTAAATTATCAAATCTTCTGGTAATTCTGCATTATCAAGATTGTTTTCAAGCATCCTTAGTATGGCTTCTTGTTTCCAACCTTTACATCTTAATTTGGTACCCGTTGCTGCTTTTATTGATTTTCCCATAAAAATCGATTAAATGTATTTCAATTATCTACTTAAATTTTCTTTAAAATAATCTAAGCTAAAAAAGGAAGGATTGGCTGGCCTCACTAGGAGGGGATGGGATGCACTCTAACAAAACTACCAGCCCGATTCCTTCCAACTAACACAAATAATTTTCTCATATATATGCTTTTCGATAATTGTCCTAATTGGACTTGTTAGGAATATTATTACCAATTAAAAATACTATTAATTACCCTAAAGTATCGAAATGCTAACTACGTTATTGCCTCTTAGAATAATTGTGCCCAGTCTACGTTTGTTATCTTCATAAGTTTCCTCAACTTCTGTTAATACCATGTTCATATATTCGTCATAACCTGAAAGCGTTCCTTCTATTATCCTACTGTCCTTTAGCAGTAAAGAAAGCTTTTGATTTATCGATTTCTCTAGTACGTCTAAGGGTAATGCCATAGTTTATCGTGAAACAACTCCCCCTTCTTAAATTATTCCCCATAACCTTCTTTGAAAATGACAACAGTTAAATGGTGTATGCCGATTACAGGCTTGCTCAAACATGGGGAGGTTGGAGAAAATATGACAGATGAAAATATTGTCCATGTGGTGGGAACAGGCACCATTGGTGAGCCTTTGATAGGATTATTGTGTGATGCAAAGGATGATCTTGAGATAGACGAAGTAACTTTCTATAAACATAGTCCGGAATTAACTGATCGTCCTAAAATCAAAGGACTGGAAAAAAAAGGCGCAAATCTTGCTGTTAGTGAAGAAAAAGTTAAGGAATTTCAGGAGCTTGGTGTAGAGCCAATGTATGATGCCGAGGAAGCAATTAGAAGAGCTTCTGTTGTCATTGATTGTACTCCAAAAGGAACAGGGATGATGAACAAAGAAAAATACTATGAAAAATATAAGAAAAAAGTAAAGGGGTTTCTTGCACAAGGTTCCGAATTCGGCTTCGGGAAAATGTTTGCCGTTGGTATTAATGACGAAGCTATTACACCAAAGGATCAATTTATTCATGTTGTCAGTTGTAACACACACAACATTGCAGTGATTATTAAAACGCTGGCAATTGAAAAAAATAAGAATTTACTAAAGGAAGGTCGATTTCTCTGTATCAGAAGGGCTAACGACATAAGTCAGGTAAAAAGTTTCATTCCCGCACCTGAAGTGGGTACACACAAGGATAAAAAAATGGGAACCCATCATGCTGTGGATGTATATCATTTGTATAAAACGCTTGGAATGGAATTAAATGTTTTTTCCAGTGCGTTAAAACTCAACACACAATATATGCACAGCATCTGGTTTGATGTAAAATTAGATAAAAAAATAACAAAAGAGGAAGCAATTCAAAGTTTTATTGACAATCCTAGAGTTGCTTGTACCTACAAAAAGGCTGCAAATTTAGTTTTTTCCTATGGTAGAGAACATGGACATTATGGCAGATTGTTGAATCAAACCGTAATGGTGCTTCCAACGATTCATGTTTTAAATGATGATGAAGTGATTGGATTCTGTTTTACACCTCAGGATGGAAATTCTATTTTAAGTAGTGTTACCGCTGCAGAAAGATTTCTATTTCCAGACGATTATGAAGATAAATTACAGTGCCTCGGAGCATTTTTACTTCAGGAAGTTTAAATAACTTCCCTTTATTTTATAATAATTTAAAATTATGGTAATGTTGGAGTCAATGGCGGGGAAACATAAGGTAATTCGGGATAGCATACATGGTGACATTAAACTTTCAGCAGTATTTTCAGAATTAATTGAAACTCCGGAACTTCAACGTCTCTACAATATAAAACAATTGGGCCTTGCCCATCTGGTTTTTCCTGGGGCTCACCACACAAGATTGGAGCACTCTCTAGGTGCTTATCATCTTGCCTATAAAACCGCAGATGCGTTAGGTCTGGATACATATGAAAAAGAACTAGTCGGAATTGCAGGATTACTTCATGACGTTGGTCACGGTCCTTTTTCCCATACTCTCGAATCAATTCTTCGAACAACTTTTGGAGTTGACCATGTTGATTTGACCGAGCAACTGATTCTAGGTAAATACGATGTGTTTTTTCCAGATGAGAAAGATTTTACCTCAGTTGATTGTATTTCTGATGTTTTAGAGAATTACGATGTTGATCCAGTTGAAGTTGTTAAAATTATAAGGGGAAATGGATGCAAAAAACGATATCTTTGCCAAATACTAAACAGTGCAATTGACGTTGATCAATTAGATTACATAATTAGAGATGGGTATTACACTGGAGTAGCATATGGCACAATTGACATTGAGCGCTATTTAAATACACTAATGATAAAAGATGGAAACTACCTTGCTATTTCAAAGAAGGGAATAAGTGTTGTTGAGAGTATTTTTATGGCAAGGCTTTTGATGTATTCATCCGTTTATTTTCATAAAACCGTAAGAATTGCAGAACTTATGCTTTCAAAAGCTATCGAATTACTTTACGGAAAGGAACCTTTTGACTTTTTTAAAATGACAGATTCCGAGCTTATCAATGACCTTAAAAGATTTGGGGCTTTTCAGAATAAAATTGTAACCTGTTTGAAATATAGGAAGTTATTTAAGCAAGCATATGTGGCCTCTTCGGGAGAATTGCAGCGAAATCAAATAGAAAAAATTAAAGCATTGGAAAATCGGGAAGCAAGATTTGAAAAAGAACACATTATCGAAGAATCGTTAAATATTCCTAGAGGTCACGTCATAATAGATGTTCCGCGGATGGAAATTCATCAGGCAGAGCCCAGATTGGACCTTACTGATATCAATGTTATTGATAAAGATGAGTCAAGGCAGATAGATACGATTTCTCCAATTACTATGGCGATAAAAACAAGAAGTATTCCCGATTGGATAGTTATGATTATTACTGATGAGAGATACCGAGACCTTGTGGCAAAACAGGCAGAAGATCTGCTTTTTTCATAGGAAAGTAAAATTTCTAGTACCGTAATTGATTTATACGCCGATTATATCCCGATTTGAGCATTTGATTATGAAACCGATAAAATTTGAAAAAATCCGAGATATCCTTGATATAAAAAATATTGACAAAACCTTTTGTATACGTGGATGGGTTTATCGGACAAGAAGTAGCGGAAGCATTGTCTTTAGTGTCATTAGAGATTCTACTGGCATTCTCCAGGTAACCATAAAAAAAGGAAATCTACCTGAAGACGAATTTTCTTCTGCTCAAAAAACCCTGATCGAGTCGTCTGTTGAAATTGAGGGGATACTAAAAGAGGATAAAAGAGCACCAGGTGGGTATGAGCTAAAGGTTACAGGATACAAGGTAATTAATTATGCGGAACCTTTTCCAATTGTTAAAGATCAGAGCCCCGAATTCCTACTTGATCAGCGACATTTGTGGATTAGATCCCAGAGACTCACTGCAATTTTAAAAATTAGATCAACTATAGTAGGAGCAATTCACAAATTTTTCAGAGAAAGGGGCTACTATGAATTTGACGCACCAATTTTACAACCAAACCAATGTGAAGGCGGCTCCACTTTATTTGAAGTTAAATACTATGATTCAAAAACATTTCTTTCACAATCATGGCAACTCTATGCCGAGGCAGCAATATTTGCGCTTGAAAAAGTATACAATATGGGCCCAACTTTTCGTGCAGAGCGATCAAAAACTTCTCGTCATTTATCAGAATTTTGGATGGCTGAAATGGAAGCAGCATGGATAGATTTGGAAGGATTAACAGAAATTGCAAAAGAAGAGGTTCGTTATATTTTAAATTCTGTATCAAAAGAAAACACTTCTGAACTTGAAATATTGGGAAGAGATAGGGAAAAACTGAAATCAATTGCTGATAAAGATTTTCCAACTATTACTTATACAAAAGCAATTGAGATTTTAAACAAAAAAGAAAATTTAAACGTTGAGTGGGGCAAAGATCTAAGAACAATTGAGGAAAATGCATTGATGCAACATTTTGATACCCCTGTGATTGTTACAAACTACCCTTTAGAAATTATGGCATTTTACAAGCCACCAGATCCAAAAGACCCAAAAACCGCACTGTGTTTTGATATGATTGCAACTGAAGGATATGGTGAAATAATCGGGGGGTCACAAAGAAGCTTAGACGTGCAATATATGAAAAAAAGGCTGCTAGACTCTGGTGAGAATGTTGAAAACTATCAGTGGTACTTTGATTTGAGAAAGTACGGCTCCGTACCACACTCTGGTTATGGCTTGGGTGTCGAAAGAGTTGTTTCTTGGATATGTGGAATTGATAACATAAAGGACTCCATACCTTTTCCAAGGACTATGCTGAGATTTAAGCCGTAAGGTTGGCAAAATATGAAATCAAAGGTCCAGGTCATCATCTCTGGAAGAGTTCAGGGAGTTTGGTTTAGAGCAAATACAAAAAATAAGGCCGAACAACTAGGAATTACAGGTTGGGTAAGAAATACTAATAACGGTAAAGTTGAGGCACTGTTTGAAGGCGAGGACGAGGTCCTTGAAAAAATGCTAAAGTGGTGTAATCACGGCCCACCCATGGCAGAAGTAACCGATGTCAAGGTAAAACGAAATCCCGATACAGATGAGCACGACTCTTTTTCGATTAAATACTAAAGAAATTGTTTTAGCGCATCTATAAAAATTTGATTTCTATCAACAAGAATTATTTTTTCAAATTTATCTTCAAATTCTTTAACAATGGACATCATCGCCTTTGCCGCAGCTTTTTTATCAACTCCTCCAACACCAGTCCCCATACCTGGAATTGCAATGGATTTCAATTTTTTATTAGAGGCAATTTTTAATGCAGCAATTGTTGCTACTTTTACATTTTCCAAACCGATGTGCATTGCAGGTCTTTCCATAGTCGGTGCATGAATCACAAAATTGCAGGGGAGGTTTCCACCAGTGGTAATAACTGCTCCTCCTACTGGAATTGGTGCTTGCATAACGGCTTGTTTCTCAATAATTGATCCACCGGCTCTTTTTATAGCACCCGCAACGCCCCCTCCCATGTATCCAGAAGAATTTGCGGGGTTTACAATCCCATCACATCTGACTTGTGTGAGGTCTTTATTTTGAATTAAAATGACCATAAAGTCTATTGTTTATCTTCTTTCTCTTTTTCTTTCTCTTCTTTGTGTTTTTTTTCCTTTGCAATTGCACCCTGTAACATTCTTATTCTAGAATCCATTACTCGAATTTTTTCGTCTAATTTTTTCTTTTTTATGTTATATTCTGCTCTGGTGATGCTTTTTGCATCAAGTTTAGCTTTGAGATCTTCGATTTTGCTTTTCTCCTTCTCTATTGCTTTTTCTTTTTTTTCAATGGCTTTTTCCAGTCGCGTCATGAAGCTCATCTTAATTACCCCACAATTCTTTGGTTATTGTTTCGGGGGGAATTTAATTATTTACCCCCAATTATAGATTTTTAGGAAAGGCGGTAGTCTTGTCTTTTCCGATTTAGAAGTAAATTTGTTATATTTATGAATTTCGAAATGGTTAACTTTTTTAAAAAATAGAAAAAAGGGATTTTCAGAACTAACCGGGAATAATAATTTCAACTATCCAGCCAATAAATTTACCGATAGTTCCAAAAAACCAACCGAGAATTGCACCGAATAATCCAAAAACAACTCCGATTACTCCACCGATGAATCCGATTATTTTTCCGATAAATCCAAGAATTAATCCAACCACTCCAAAAAATAGACCAATAATGCTTCCAATTACTTTGCACACCAATTTAATTAAAAGCAACAAAAACATTAAGGAAAATAAGATACACTGTGGCAAAACATTTTCATCTTCCAGTTTTTCTTTCAATTCTTCCAATTCTCCTCCAAATTCAATGGAGGAAATCTCCTTTTGTGAAAGTAGAATTTGTTTCTCGTTAATTTTCAAATTACTTAAGGCATCTGCTTGGTAATTTATCCATTCGGTCAGTTCTTTCAATTCTATATTTTTTAATTCATTGATGAAACTTGCTTCATATGCTTCTTCTACTTCATGGAATTCTACAGCAGGAATTGCGGGTAAAAGCAATATTATTGCAACTGCAAAAAAACTCCCAAATATTAATTTCCTTTTCATATCTATCAACTCCCTTGAATAAAATAAACGATTAATAATTAATAAATTTATTCCTACATGGGTTTAATACCCCGGAGCTCTGCTCCGGTTGGTTTTTATCTTTCTAACTCATTGTCAATTTGATGAAAGTT
>JAFGPP010000068.1 GCA_016936135.1 Thermoplasmatota archaeon | reverse complement strand
TTTTAAACTATAATTTTTCTTACTATATTTTTTTCTGGTGGCGATTTCTTTTTTGTCTTTATGCAGTTTTTAATATTTCCAACAACGGGTTCGGCAACGGTTGGCCGTGCTGCTTTGAGCATGTCAACCTTGCCGTGTTGGTGGATCGTTGCTGGTTGGGCTCTTCCTTTTTTCTCCCCCCCGCTCAAACTTTTTATTTAATTATTTTGTCTTTAAAATAGATTTTAGATGATTTACAATTAAGTTTTTTCAGTATTGGCAACAGAAATAATTTATAAGAAATTGATTATCCTTTTAATTCCCATTTGTACGAACCATTTCTGTTGAAAATATTAATATTACCAACTGCTAGCATCTGGTGGTATTTTACTTTGCCAGATTCAGAATGCCATAATACCTCACTAAAATCTGTTCTCCATCCAGGAAATAATGAATTCTTATCTTTACTTTCCCATATTTCCTTAACTTCTTCTGATCTTTTTTTATTACCAATCCAGACATCTGCTATAAAAAGTGGTTGAACAGCTACCGAATTAATTTCCTTTTTATTTATCCGCTCAAGGATATTTATTATACGGGCAGTTTCAAGCATTCTACTGGTGTCTTTTTTAATTTCATCATAAGCATTATTGTATTGGTTTTCCTTAATTCGTTTGGCTTCAATGATTAAAATGTGTGCAGTATTAGTGAAATCAACAAAAGCAATTCCATCAACTCTTGATTTACCACCAAATGGGACTTCTGAATATGTGATTGCATTAAACATAGATTTACAATAAAATAGGAATGATTGTACTAAGTTTGATTCAGTAAATCCACGACTGCCAACAGTTGGCCAGATAAGATTTATTGACTTGGAAAAGTCTTGATTTGTCTTTTTAAAAGATAAAATAATATCTTCAGTATTTACTATCATGTTAAAGTCCTTTGCTCATTTTAATTTATACTTTTTCTATTTCTAATTTCTTAAAATTCTTGCGGGGGGGTCTTTTTCTTTTTCCGCCCAACCAGTAATGTCCACCAACGGGTTGCGGTACGCCAGAAGTTTTGCGGAATGAAATGAAGCAAAATTTGGGTGTAGCGAAGCGAAACCTGGCTACCGCTGTTGTTTGCTGTTTGTTAACCTCCTACCATATTTCAATCCTTTTCTGCGGCGGCTCTTCAGGCTTTGCTTTTGTCTTAAAAAACTTGCCCGTCTTTTCAGCTGGAGCCACGACGGCGGAAACTGATTTGTATTGGAAGCTAAAGGAGCAGAGAACACCCTTTGTGTTTCTCCAAATGGCTATAAAATACAATAGCCATATTTAATTTTATCATTTTATGAATAGTTTTGGATGCTAAAGGGCTGCATGTAAGTAAAATTACGGGTGATCTATATTCAGCGCACGCCCGAATGCTGAAAATAAAACTTACTATTACCTTAAAAACGGTTGTAAATCTTTATCTGAAAAATCATAAATGGCACGCTTAAGCTTTATTTTTCTTAATAAGCCAGCAGATAATATATAGGGAATGGTTTTATTTGTACTTTTTTTAATCGAAACATTATCAACACTTTTTTTGGATTTAAGAAATTTATATCCATAATTAAAATAGAAATAGTTCTCATCATATTGACAAGATATAGGCCACCGAATTGGTGCAAATATCCAAAATAACCACCATATTATAAATGCGATAATTGCTCCAAGCAATAAACCACCTATTTGATTAAAAAGATTTTTATCACTTTCAGCTAATTCGTGTGGTGCATAACCTAACATTACTAGTATCATGCCACCAAAGAAACATAAGAAAATTAAACCAGAAGGAATAAGTGGTACAAAGTGCAACCTTCTTAGATTTTTTTCTTCATCTTTTTTAACTGAAAATAGGTTTTTCATTTTATTATTCACTTGCTCAAGATTACTGATTCATGGTTCCTAATTTAACACCCTTCCAAAGATCACCACTAATTTCAGTACCGCCACCAATGGGAGCACCAGCATTAGCAATACCAAAAAGACCCCCGCCAATTCCCCAACCTCCAAATTCTTCACCATTTTGAGGAAGATCAAATGTCAAGCCGATTTTAGTGAGAAGCCCCAAGCCACCACTTAATTGCCCAAACATTTTTGCTCCAATATCACCAGTTTCACCGATATGTCCTGAAATACCTAATTCAGCCCAAGCGCCTACAGCTGTGCCTGCTAAAATTTTATAACTACCATCACCCAATTTTAGCACAGGATCAAGAGAATTCGGTGTTTTATCAAAAAAAACAAATTTTTCTACAGCATCAAGAAACATTGCTCCAGCTTTGGCAAAAGGAGCCCCAGGTAATCCTGACCTACCCCATCTATCAAGCAAAGCATTAATGTTTAAGTTCACTATATCAACATCTACACCACCTCCAGCAGTTGCAACCGCTGAACCACCAGCTGAGATTTTTATACTCGCATTACCATCGGGATCAATTGTGTTAATGGGATTATTATCATAGGAATATGGAGAATGAAATTGATGAACAGGATCAACACTTGTCCATACGCCTACTTCAGGATCATAATAACGCTCCGCAAAGGTTGAAACAGTTATAAACAAAGCAATAATTACAAACATCACATTTTTCATTTATTTCCTCCAGTTTTAGCTACAACATTCTTTCGTTTTTTATAAAATTCATCGGAATATTTATGATCAGTTATTCCTAATTCTTTTGCCTGCTGTAAATGTTTGTTATTCTTTGTTAGCGTACCAAAACCGTTAAATGCCTCAGCATTAGTGTTATCATATTGTACAGCAAGTTTTAAGTATTTTATAGCCCTAATAGAATCTTTTTCCTCCTCAATCAAGTAAAAGGCATTGTTTACCATCAAAGTAGAAATAAACTGTTTCTTCGAAAGCGATTTCATGTATACACCTTGAGCAATCGCCTTATTGGGTACTCTCATATCTTTAATGTATTGGCTGTCAGGTATGAATCCACCATTTGCTGTAGCTTCAATATTTGCCAGTTTTGCACCATTATACCTTACAAACAAATGTCCCGGTAATCGCACTATATTCACATCCCATTTTAGGCGATCAGCGAGAATGTACCACAATACAGGCATAGTAGCACAGGTGCCCTTATGGGTTAAAAGCATGTTGGGAATAAAAAGTGCTTTAGGTTCCATATCCTCAACAGATTTTTCATCATAGGTAAAAACCATGTTTCTATCTTTACCTGCTCTGTTCCACGGGCCTGCACGATACAGAAAAGTGTTCATTGAACCAATTCTTTTATCCTCTATCGAGACCTTATCAATGCTTGCTTTAACAACAGCATTTACTCCCATAGCCATATTATCAAAGAACTTTAAGCAGTACTCAATATCAATGTCAGGAAAAGCATCCTTAGAAAGGATCAGTGCCGCACGGCCTACATCAATGTCCTTTTCTGGAAGCTCAAGAATCTTTTTGATTTCTTCTGGGCTTGCATGGATATGGGCAATAAAAATAAAAAGAAGCAATAAAATGGTCGCTCCGATTCTAAATGATTGCTTGTAAGCTGCGTTATTCTTACCCATTCACTCACTTTTCTTTATCATTAATACTGAATCATCTTTCATTAACAGCCCACAAAGGCTATATAATACAGTTTAAAATAATTTTTAGAACCCTTGTTAATCCAGTCACAAAAAAATTGTTTATCATCCACTTCTAATCCCACCATTTTTGTAGTTGCTAAAAGTAGAGTTGTTTATGCTGCCATTAGTTTTTGAGCAGGTGGAAATCCTCCAACTGCGCTGTTTTGGCTCTTCGACTGTTATACTTCCATGCCCAACACGGACGTTGGGCATTCAAGACGGGCAAGTTTTTTATCTTTTTCTTCCTTCTTCTTCATTTTTCTGTTTTTCGCCGCCGCCTATAATTCATTGTGGTTAACAAATTGCAAAACCGGGTAGGTCAAGGGCTTTACAGCCCCTTTCCCCCCTAAGAACCGTACATGATAGTTTCCACTCATACGGCTCAGG
>JAFGPP010000067.1 GCA_016936135.1 Thermoplasmatota archaeon | reverse complement strand
GGCAGCTTATTTTTTGACATATTTAACATAGAGATATTGTAGCATTCAATAACCCCCAAGAAGATTGTGTAAATACAAAAAGTAGAGGGTGTAAAGCTATATCACCCTAAGGGTGTAAACCCAAAGAATACTTCTAACCCACATAACTACCACGCTATAGTGTATGGAAGTTATGTTTTCACGATACTCTACTACGGAGATGTACTGATGATTCGAATCATCGAAGCGGTATTACCACAGGTTTGGAATCTCACAGTTACTTTGGTCATTATTCTAATAATTCAGAGACGAAGTCTGCCATTCATCTTCGTATCATCGTACTGTGTTTAATTTGATAATGATTTTTTAGCCTTTTTGTCAACAATGAAATAAATTATGGAAGGGGTTAGACTAAGAAGTAGCGCAATTAGTCTATTTTCTGTTTTGAATATATTTTCTAAATTCTCACTTAGTATGACAAATAACATTCCTGAAAACATAAAAAGGCATATGAGAAAATATTCCTTGGGTTTTAGATGTTTACCTTGTCTTTTTAGGATAAAATATCCAAGAATAAAAAATGATACTAACAAGACTAAAGAGATTTTTGGGCTAAAGTCAGAAGTAATTACTCCCAAAGACATTAAAACTAACCCCAAAATTGAAAGCGTGTCGTATTTTTTCTTTTTAGAGAACATATTTATTATGTGTTTAATAATTGTAATTAGAGAACAGTTTCTTTATTGCTTTGTATTGGGGTTCTAATTCTTTCTTGCAGATATCCAGAGTTAGTGAATTCCATTTTTCATCCGCTTTTGCTTCATAAAGTGCAATAAGGTCATCCAAACTCATACCCATCGTATTGGTTATTCCACCAATCATTCCTCTTACGGAAGCGAATTGATAGCAATCGGCATTACTAACAATCTCTGATTCTATAGAGAAGAATTTTTTTACACCATGATGCTCTTTAATACAATGAAGCACATTCTCTTTTTCCTCCCGGGTAATTTTTGGATCCTTTGACAATATTTCCTCGGCTTTTGCGGCACTCATTTTAATATGTTGGGGAAGCTTGTTTTGAGAATAAGCATGTCCGAGCTTGCAGTCCATCAGCAATGTCCCAAGATAAACAATGTCCTTTTTTGCTTTTAATTTCTTCGCCAACCACTGACCCTTTTCGTTCGCAATGTTTATGTGAGCCCTTGATGGAGCATGGTATTTATCAGATTGTGAGTAAGCAAAATTTTCTACCTTCTTGATAAGTTGCTTAGTGATCATTAGAGTATATTGATAATAACCGTTTTTAGCTTACTAGTATATATATTTTGGGTTGGAAATTGCCTGAAGACATGAATTAAATAATTACAAGCAATTCTACCTTCCTGAAAATGTTAACAGTAAATAAACATTTTTCTACCCTTATGCATTTGTTCCCTTGGCATAAGGAATTCTATCATGAAGCCAGCCGATTGCTTCTTGAGCACTTCTTGGTTGGAGGTCATCAATGCGGTGCCATCCCCTTGTACTTACATATTGTTCACCATTATGAACTCTCATAGTGACTCCTGGAATAAGCCTGTCTTCAATATATATAGGTTGTTGAAATTGTGAAGTTACATGTTTATATCTTTTTCTCCCAAGTTTAAGTTCTAAAACCAACCTAGGTTCTGGATAGGCATCTGTCATTGTGACATTGTCGGAAATTTTCACACTAACGCGTTTGCCATCAAAAGTTCTGCCATGCACTGAAGCCCAAGTACAACTGTCATCTCCTCCTCTTTTTTCTTTGAATCCAATTAAATATGGAAAATCGGGTAATAATTGTGTAAGAGAGCCAGCAATTTCTTCGGGGAAGCGACATATCAAACATGCAAAAGGAACTTCACTTGATTGAGCTTGTTCACACCTTTCATGCATATTAAATGAAAGGGCAGTTTTATTGTTCCTTTGTGATTATAGCAAAAAATATTTAAAGAGTCATTAAAAAAATATTGAAAGAAATATTTTGCAGTCATTGTGTAAGAAGCAAGTGCACAAGCATTTTTCGGAGACGATACGTAAGGAATTTTTAACATATTCTTAATTTTGATTTCATAATAATTTATCGTAATTTCTATTTAAAACATCTGTAAAAACTTAAAAGCTCTATAAAGCCATTAAAAAATGGCTTTGTAAAACGAATTCTATATTCGAAAACTCGTATAAAAACGAGTTTTTTAATGAGTTTTATTTTTTCTAAATATAAATGCCATCAGACTGAATTGGAAAAAGTCTAATTTTAAGTATAATTTCAATTTCAATTACACTTTACGATATATTATAAGGTGTCGGAAGTTTAAATAGAAAATCGCCATAATTAATTAGGTGTCCAATTTTATTTTTTATAGCCCATTTTTTGCATACCTCTCTGTTATAAAGTTGTCCTCTTGACGTTAATCTATATTTTTTCCAGTAAGATTCGTGTTTTTGATGATAACTAATCCACCTTACCGGCTCCGGCAATCCACTTTTAAGCATTTCTACCATGAAACAAGCATCCCAAGCTTCAAAACCAATTAATGCATCTGGTAAATTATGTCTATGCTTATTCCACCATTTCTTTGAGAAGAAAAAGATATCTGATCCCGCAGACCAGCTCCCTATATGTAGTAGATTTTTCAACTGATCCCTAGTAATCGGATTTTTTGGAATAACATCTTCTGAAAAATCTATTCTATGAGAATATCCACATTCCCACTTATTTAGACAATCTCTAATGTAAATCGAAGAATCTGATACTAATGATATATCAGTATTTGTATATAAAAAATAATTACATTCTGGATGGGTTAATAATCCATAATCAATTACGTCTAAAATAAAGGGTGCAATTGCTTTTTCACCTAAATCTACAGAACTTCTCTGACCATTTTTTAAACTAAACTTTGCAGAAACTATCCCTTCTTTGTCATTAGAATAAAACTCATCCCAAGTAATTTTTGCGTTATTCATTCTCTTCAACGACTTATTATCAGCATTCCACCAGTTATATATATGCACGATCTTTTTATTCATTTTAACCTTTCTAAATCTTCCAAAAACTTATTTACATTTTCTTCTTTTGTATTCCATGAAGTGACAAGTCTTATTGCTGAAGCATCATCACTAACTTTTTCCCAAACATAAAAACCATACAATTCTTTTAACTTGTCTATAACCGCATTTGGAAAGATCGGGAAAATTTGATTGGTGGGGGAATCGGTTAAAAATTTATAACCCGTCTCTTTTATCCCTTGGGTTAATTGGCTAGCCATTTCATTTGCATGTTTGGCTAATTCTATAAGTAAATCATTTCTGAATAATTCCAAAAACTGCGCACCAATTACTCTGCCTTTTGCAAGAAGGGCTCCTCTTTGTTTTAACATTCTTCTAAACTCGCCTTGTAGTTTGGGGTTTACAATAACAATCGCTTCACCTAGTAAAGCTCCATTTTTCGTTCCGCCGATATAGAAAACATCTGTAAGTTGTGCAATATCATTAAAGCTCAAATCATTTTCAAAGGATGCTAGAGCTGATCCAATTCTTGCGCCGT
>JAFGPP010000066.1 GCA_016936135.1 Thermoplasmatota archaeon | reverse complement strand
CAATTTTACTTTCATTATTTGTAATAACTCCACGAACACATCCCCCCTCTGTTGCGTTGCAGGTGCTTTCATCCATATCTAAAAGAAATATTTTCTTACTTACAAGTGAATTTTCCTTTTCATTTTTAATTTTTACACAGAGATATGCAGAATCGTTGTTTTTAAGGTTATTTTGATACTCTTTGTAATTTTTATTTAATCTTAGATAAACCCAGCAAGACCAGTTTCCATTTTCAAATGTTTGTATATCATAAATGTAATAATTGGAATAAATCCATGATTGACCGTCCCAAGTTTGCGAGGCAGGTTGCGAATTTATTACTTCTTTTACGATGTATGCCTTTAAGGAGTAATATTGATTTGGAGGATAATTATCTAGTATTATTTTTGCGGCAAAAGGTATCCCGTATTGTGAATTGTCATATGGCTTTGCTATAAATAATGGATAATAATCAATATTAAATAATTTCTGTTCCAGTTTAAAATCTTCGTTTGAATTTGGATATCCTGGAGTAGGGACACTTGATTCAAAGAAATCAATTGAGGTATTATCAGAATCCACATTAGGATATCTAGCAAGGGTTTTCCCTTCTGATCCTATAAAAGCAGGAGTTCCATTTATGTCATTATAATCATATCCCCATTCAACTGCATCGACTACACATCCAGTCGAATTTGTTAGGATCAGTTTATCTTTGGTATTGCCAAGTCCATTACCTATACTTTTATCATCCACCTTTAATAAAGTGACATTTTCAGCAACTGTCAAATTCTCATAAATTTTAGTACCATGGTCGGTAATTATGGCATATCCATTTGGAATAATAATTGTTGAACCATTTCCATTCTCAAAGTCTGCTTCCAAAGAATCTGTATCTTGGTTGTCAGTAATGCTCCAACCAGAAATATTTATCGAACAATTTAGTGGATTATATATTTCAATCCACTCATAGTAATTGTCATCTTGCATAGGATTGTACATTATTTCGTTAATGACCAAATGATTTTGTTCTGCTGCAGAAGCATTTTGGTTTAGAATCACTAGCGTAAAGAAAATCAAAAATACTATTGGCATTTTAATTAGAATTCCTCCCTTAATCATTTTCTTTCCTCCCTTTGATTCTTTTTAAGGGCGGAGAGGGATTTGAACCCTCGTATGCGGATCTGCAGTCCGCCACATAGCCACTTTGTTACCCGCCCATTAAGAGCGGGTCTTAAATACATTCTTGGTTTTTGAAGGTTACTACTAGGATACATATAATTTTATGCTAATGAATTGGAATAAAATGATTATGTGATAAATTGAAACAAAATAACGGTCTTATGTTACTATCGGAATTGTTATCTGCAAATCTTTAATTTTTTTTGATTTATAAAAATTTTTTGTAAAATTTTCATATTACATCAAAATTCTAAAGATAAGCTTTTTATATTACTACATCTTTATTTATTATAATTAAAGGGTGTTAATTTGAGAAAAATAATAAGAATTATTATAGTTATTCTGATGTTGCTATCGCTTTGTGTATCTGTAGACTCCTTAAAAATATCTAATTACAATGAAGCCGATTATGATCCATTAGTTGATGTAGAAGTTAGCGTTGTGATTGACGCCATTCGTTACCTTGAGAATGAAGAACAGCAGGTTGCTTATACTAAAATCCCACAACTTCTTATGAAGCTTCAAAATTTCTTATCCTTGTTTCCGTTTTTTGAAAAAATTTTTACAAATAAAATAACTGTAACTGAGAATAATGATGCTCCTAGTATGAATATCAAGGTTTACATTAATGATGTTGAATTTGTAAGCCCTGTATGGGCAAATACTTTTTTTGTTTATAAAAACGGTTGGGCTGCGACCTTGAATGTACCAGATGATCAAGAGTTTGTAGATATCAAAATACAGGTTTGGAATTCTAAAGTTGGCAAGATTTGTGATATAAGCAGTGATTCAGGTGAAAGTGATGACGCCTACGATGCTGAACTAACCTATAGCATCAAGAATGGTCGTTGGACTGGTGATGACTATCTTGGTGACCCTAGTGGTTATGGGAGATTGAACGGATGTGATGATGGTACTATCTATCAAACAGATAGGGATTGTGAAATATGGTTCAACATTTTACAGAATGATTACGATAATGATGGTATCCCATATTGGTCTGAGATTAATGATTATCATACAGACCCTGAAATAGCAAACGTTGGCGATCCTGATAAAGACGGTATTCCCACAAATTGGGAGTGGAAATGGGGTTACAACCCATTTAAGAAAGATGACCACTATAATCTAGACGATGATGGAGATAGCCTTAACAATTATGAGGAGTATCTTACATCAGAATGGCGGTCTGATCCATTTAGGAAGGATGTTTTCGTTGAATTGGACATAATGGCTGATGGCCCAAACGGTGAAAAAACCTATTTTCCGGTAGAAGCAAAGGAACTCATTCTTAATGCGTTTAACAGGCAAAACATAGTGATACATATAGATATGGGTGAAATGGGTGGACACGAAGTAATTCCATTTGACGACTTAGTTGTTCATGATTGGGTTAACGGTAGAGAATTTAATGATATTTATGAAAATTATTTTTTACATGGTAATGAATTCAATTGGCGATCTGGCGTGTTCCATTATGGGGTAGTAGTCTACAAATCTACAAGCGCAGCTGGTTACATGTTTCGTAAAAATGCTTTTCAGATATCAAGCAAAGGACATGAAAAATTAGCTGCGGAGAATCCATGGTATAATTGGAACGTTATATATGCCAGCGCCTACATGCATGAACTAGGTCATACGTTTAACTTCTGGCCCATACCAGGTCATGACCATAATACTGATTTTGATGAAGTTAAAGCCTATAAAAGCTGTATGAACTATGGCTGGATGTATAAGCTAGTGGATTACTCTGATGGCTCAAGAGAGGAACCAGACATTGATGACTGGAGTAGAATAGATTATCATTATTTTGATGCGCTTGGGTAAATAAAAAAGAACTTTTAAGAAGAAAACACAACAATTTTGAGGAAAAATTCGACAAAATCCACAGCAAAAATTTAGAAAAAATCTCTTTGTTATTTTCCTAAAATGTTTTGCCAAATATTTGAATATCCAAAAGAATTTTTTGTAATCTTTCTCTTCGGATTATATTTTTTCTGAATATGAGATGAAACCAAAATTAAATCTAATTCTTCTAATTGTTCTAAATATTTTGATAATGACTGAACCAGAATATTTATAAACAAATATTAAAATATTATAATACTTATAAATTGTTATTTAATCCTGGTTAGATGCAAATGAAAATAAGAATAAAAAAAAATATTATGATTATTTTAATTGTCGTTTTTGTTATATATTCAATAATTACAACAGTTTTATTATTTTCTGTAAATTCAATAGAATTTCCCGAAACAGAAATAAATATTCGTATTAAGGAGATAACCACTGAAGAAGCAATAATTTACACAACTATCACGATTTCAAATACAAATATCTTTGATATGTTTATTCGAGACATGAAAATAATTACTTCAACTGTCAATGGAAGTGAGGTAAATAGCTTTAGCATCAAAGGTGGAAGAATTTGTTCCAATACTGATAAAACATTCATTTCAAACAATAGTATCTCTTTTGATGGTAAAAATCCTGATCTTCTTAAAACACAAATGTCCGCCGAAGCGGGTTTTAACATATTTGGTTTTGACAGGGTCTTGCCACTTTCAATGAACGTGATAAGCTCGCTTGAGGATATCGTTGAGGATTTTAAATTGCCTATTGTCAATATAGGGACAAATTTTAAAGGAATTGATAACAACGAAATACGATTTGATGTTGAAATTCAAATAAATAATATTAATTCATTTGAATTGTACTTAAAAAATTCAAAAATTATTTTTGAAAATGAAGAAGGGGAAAACTTAGGCAAAATAATTTTAGATGACAGCAATATCAAAGCAGAAAGTTCCAAAATTGTAGGGGCGGAGGGAAATCTTATGCTTCAAGCGTTAAATTATCAAAAACTATTTGTGAAATTCAATGCAGAGGTTGGTTTATTAATGGCCGGCATTGATCAATCTAGAGAAATCAATACTCAGGTGGAAATATCAGTCCCAAACATTGAGGAACTAATACCAAGTGATAAGAAAATAAGTTCTGCGTTGAGATCGGATTCAAAGATTACAATTAAAGGTTTCATCAGCGATGTTACATTCGAGGTTAACAACCCCACAAAAATTAACTTTGTTGCACAAGAGATACTGATAGAATATTATCGGATTGATAATAATGAAAAAACTCTGCTAGCCAACACTTCTATTAATGGCGGAAATATTTCGCCAGAAGGAAAAACATTTTTTAAAGGCAATTTTTTAATTCCTTTTTCAAAAGTTCAATGGTACAAATTTATCCCAGATTGGTATTTTATACAGATCTGGGCAAAAATGTCACTTCCAGGAGTAAATCAATCGATGTGGATTGGTGTCTCCTCATATATTGATGTACACATGTTAACATAGTTAAATTAATTTACAGTTTAAGTAAAATGGGTAAAAATTTAAGCCTAATTGCGATAGTTAACCACCAGTGGTCGTAGAAAATGGCTAGGATATTATATGGTGTTTGTGGGGAAGGGATGGGACATGCTATTAGAAGTTCCATTCTTATTAAACATCTTAAAAATCATAATGATGTCTACATTGTTGCAGGAAACAAAGCCTATGCATATTTAAACAATGAATTTGAAAATGTAATAAAAATAGAATCCCCTCGTTTGATGTATAATAGGGGAGAGGTTAATTTACTAAAAAGTATAGCATATATGGTTTATAAATCGATTTCCAGTTCTCCCCTTTCTTATAAAATAGTGCGCAAAATAATTAAAGAATTTCAACCCGATCTTGTTATTTCTGATGCAGAACCAATCTGTCATATGGCAGCACGCATAAGTAATATTAAAAGAATAAGTATTGACAATCCGCATGTTCTAGTTTACCGTAAATACAAGGTAAAAATTAATGAAATTTTTTCATGGTTTTGTTTATTAGTCGCTGTAAAAATTTCGCTTTATGGGGCTGATAAATACATAGTATATGATTACTTTAGTAAACCTAGCACTAAACAAAATGTTATATTTTTAAAGCCATTAATTCAAGAAGGAATTATAAAACAAAAACCGTCTTATCAAAATCATATCTTTGTATATCAGACATCAATTTCTACAGATTATATAACAGATGTATTCCGCGATTTTTCTGAAACTTTCGTAATTTATGGATTTAATAGAGATTATAAAAAGGGCAATATTATTTTTAAAAAATTTAATGAAAACGAGTTTTTTGCAGATATTGCTACAGCAAAAGCGGTAATTACAAACGGTGGTTTTACAGCTATTTCTGAGGCATTGTTTCTTAAAAAACCCATATTTTCTTTACCATTAAAATCCCAGTTTGAACAGGTTTTAAATTGTAGATTTATTGAAAAACTTGGTGCTGGCGTTTCTCATGAAGTATTGAATAAACAAAATCTGAGTAATTTTTTAAAAAATCTAGAGACATATAAACAAAAATTGCAGATGTATGATCCCGGTAGACAAGAAGAGATACTCAATGCAATAGATAAGGAAATCTATAAGATTATTTCTTAGACAAGTTAAGCTTTTTAAAATTATATTTAGATTATAAAATGAAATTGCCGCTACCAAGATTGTATTGTGATTTAAAGATTGGTGACAAATTATCAGTTCCGGATGTAATGATTGATAAGGAACTAGTATCATTTTTCAAAAAATAATCAAACCAAGGAATAACATAATGTAAAATTACATCTTTTTGCCATCTGGGACATGGACATAGTGAATTAAAAGCAGTGGTGAAACCAAAATGGGTTCCTAGTTTAATCATTATCAATTCTTTAGGTGGATTTGCTCTATTATATGATATTTGAACCATAGGAATGCTAAACAATCCATAATCAAAATCAGTGCCGATGAATTGAATTGGAATTGTAATATCATCTACATAAATTGGATTAGCATGAGACATTGCAATAACTGCATCAAAACGATCATCGACAGTTGCTATTTCAGACGCTGTTATTCCCCCAAAGGAATGACCAATCAAGCCAATACTTGAAGCATTAATCATCGTTTTTACCGGACTTTCCTCAGTTATATATGTTAAGGCATCAGATCCGGCCTGAACCCAATCACCTACAAAGTAATGTAAAGGAGAAATCGTATATGATCCAAAACGAAAAAACAAGTTTAGTAATTGTACAGAAACTCCCCAAATTGGAATGAATCCTTCTGATTTTCCAAGACCTGGTGGGTCGTATATAAATGTAACATATCCTTGTTCTGCTAAGGCTTTAGGTATCCAGCTATAAGCATTGACATAGCCAGGAAATCCCTCGCAAAATATGATGCAAGGATATTTTTTAGTGTTGTCTGTAGGGTAAAAAATATTGCCATATAAAGTGTAGTTGTTGCTAGTAAAATATATCGATGTATTTTCAATCTCGATAATATTTTCATCTGCATTTGTTCTTTTTACCAATGATGTTGAAGCCGTTAATGGGCAATTAAAAAATTGAGTTAAAAATAAGAAAGCCATGAAAATTGTAAAAATTACATTTTTGTTTATATGTGGAAAAAATTGCTTATTCATGGTATCTCATCCAGATTTCACAGGGTCTTTTTTGCATCCAAGGTTTTACCATTGTAAATGTTCCGATAACAATATTGTTACTCCCAATTGGATACTCAATCATTGCTCTTGCTCCTTGAGTAAGCCAATAACCAAATCCGCTATTCATCTCGCCCTCCCCTGTTTTAACAACGGGTTCCCATTCACTTCCGTCGTATCTCCATACTTCACAACCTTTTGTAACTTCGTTCATAACTCTTACGTGTTGTGTGTTAAGTGTACCCACCCATAGATAGTCATCTGACGTTACTGTCATTGACCATATGTATTTATTGTATTTTGAACCAAATCCATCCTTTTCGTATGGATTGGTTTGTAGATCTCCAATTATTTGTGTCCAATTTATACCATCGTATTTCCATAATTCACAGGCTTGCACATTTGGACTATCGAACTGATATGCATTTGCCGCCACTGCTACATACAATTCATCTTTAAAGACTTCCATACGTCTGATACCGTAATTTTCCTCGTTACCAAAACCATTTCCATTAGGAATATCTACTTTTTCCCAATTTTCCCCATCATCAGTTTTCCATAATTGACAACCACCCTCCGGCAGATTGAATAACGAATTACAGTTGAAAGTACCTGCATATAATTTGTCTTTGTAAACTTTCATTTCCCAAGCATATGAATTGTGAAAGAACTGTTGATTTTTTGGAAGAAAATCCCTGAAACCTCTATCAACCACTTTTTCCCAAGTATTCCCATCTGCCGATCTCCAGATCTGGCATCCCCCTTCATCGATAAAATTCCAGTTCATTGTTCCAATGTACAAATAATCATTGAATCTCTCTGCACTCCAAAATGCGTTGTTATCCGGATCATTAAAACCACCTTTAGTTGTGGCATTTCTGCCTACTACTTGCTTCCATGAATTTCCATCGTATCTCCAAAGTTCCCCACCGATCTCTTTTGGAGTGTTCCAGGTTCCAACGTAAAGATCTCCCTTAAATTCGATAATTATTGAAGCTGCAATGGTTTTTTTATCTCCAAATCCCGCGGGTAAATCTGCGTTCGGATTAGGTCCAACAAGTTCTGTCCATTTGTCATAACTGTAATTGTATTTCCACACTTGACAGCCATCACTTGCCCGCGATCTTAAGTGCATAAATCGAAAGATCATTTTGCAGGCAATTAATTCTAACAGACTTCCTTGATTTTTAAACAGTTTTGTAAATAAAGGGAAGAAGCCGGCAATCATAATATCCTCTTTACTCAACACATTCTGTTGGTTGAAACTCTGAGTACCTAAATAAAGTTCATTTTTGTAAACTGCCATTCCACGAATTGCAACGTTTGAACCCTTATAAAATTCCAACTTTACATCGGGATTCATTAAATCTTTCCAATTAGATTCATTTGGGGCTAACTTGTTTTGATTTGATGCAGAGGCAATCAATGGAGACAATATTGTGATTATTACTGCGATACCAAAGATCTTTTTATGCATCTTCCACATACCCCAATTTTTTTAAATTTTTTATTTATTTAATGGATATCTTATCAATCTCACATTATTATTGTAACAATATTATATTACATTATTTAAATATGTTTTTATGTGAGATTTATTTCGATTGATAAATTTCTTTTAATTATGTACTTACTCTCATTTTGTCATAATTATTTTATTAAAAATAAAAAAGTTATTATGAAAAAATAGGGCAAACTACGATATAATTTTAAGAAATTATGTTAATTGCACAATAATGGAGAAAATCTTCTACAATTTTACTTCCAATTCTTTGTGCTGTCAAAATACAAAAATTTACAAAGGAAACTTTTAAATTACTATACGAATATTTATTATCAATATAAATATTAATTTGTACAGAGGATTTGTATGAAAAAAATTGCGATAAAATACATTGCATGTATTGTTACTACAATACTTACAATCTCAGGATGGCTGCCCGTCGTGGGTTCTATTATTAAGGAAAATGACTATTCGGATAGTTCAAATATAAAATATATTGAAAAGTCATTCACTTTTTCATTTCCGGAAATTGTCCCCTATAAAGATAGTTATGTAATAAGAATAGCAGAGACAGATCTAAATAGGATGGACCCAGCTAATCCGGTTTTACCAGTCAATTTATCTGTATTTGAGTTACAGTTCGGTAGTGAAATTATTGATGTAAATTACATTCATTCATCTCCTTGGATTTTTACACTTCCATCAAATCTTGTTTTTGGATTGAACCCTGGAATAGACAAAGCTATTATTCCAATTTCTAAACCTCACATAACTACAAATGGTTTAGAGGAAAGTGACTTATATCCAAATGATTGGGTGTCATATGAAACTGGTGGCGGTCTCGTGGACAATTTGCATAAAACTATCCTATCATTTAGAGTTTATCCAGTAAGATATCAAGAGACCACCCGACAACTTCAATTTATACAACAGATAAATTTAAACATAAGTTACAAGGAACCAGTAAATTCATTATTGCCTAATTACAGCGTATATGATTTACTAATAATTGCCCCCTCTGAATTTATTAAAAATCTTGAACCTCTGAGGGATCATAAGAATAGTTATGACGTAAATACTAAGCTAGTATCTCTAAATGAAGTTTATGAAAAAATGTACTGGCAAGGTCGAGATAATGCTGAGAAAATAAAGTATTTCATAAAATCATCTGTCGAGAACTGGGGTGTTAAATATGTTCTTTTGGTCAGTGGCATAAAAGGACAGTCAACCGAATGGAATCTTCCAGCCAGATACAGTCATGTCGTTCCCCCGGAAGAACAGGAATACCCAGAAGCTTCTTTTCTTTCTGATTTATATTATGCAGACATTTACGATGGTGCTGGAGAATTTTCCAGTTGGGATTCAAATGGAGATAATATCTTTGCCGTATGGAATGGAACCTTCAAGGATGACATGGATGTATATCCTGATGTGTATTTGGGCAGACTACCTTGTAGAAATATCGCTGAAGTAAAAATAATGGTTGACAAAATTATAAATTATGAAAGCACTCCTTCAAAAAATAAACAATGGTTTAAAAATCTATTGCTTGTTGGGGGCGATTCTTATGTAGAGGAGGCCCAAATAAATGAAGGTGAACTCATTTGTAATGAGGCAATTCTCAAAATGCCCGGTTTTAATCCTGTTAAAGCATATGCCTCTCAAAACGACATAAACCGTCAAACAGTAAATAATGCGATGAATAAAGGATCAGGATTTGCTTATTTCTGCGGGCATGGAAGTGATGTATCGTGGAATACTCATTTTTTCCCAGCAAATGATACAAACTGGTGTTCTGGTTATTCTATAATTGACATGATTTTTCTCAAAAATAAATACAAACTGCCGGTCACTATTGTTGGAGGATGTCATAATGGTCAATTTGATATCTCAATAATGAAAAGTATTACAAAAGGGCTTGAAAAAAAAGGGCTAAAATATTTCTTGCCGAGTAGTCGTTTCTGGTACGATGGATGGGCACCGAACTGCTGGGCTTGGTGGTTAACAAGTAAAATTGGTGGCGGAGCAATTGCAACTATTGCGAATACAGGACTTGGAACACATGGCGATGGTGACATTGACAATAACTCTATTGCCGATTATTTGGAAGTTCTTGACGGGTGGCTAGAGTTGAGATTTCTGGAGTTGTATGGTAAAGAAAATAAAGATTTTCTTGGGGAAAATCATTGTCAAACCATAACTGAATATCTGAACAGATTTATTGGT
>JAFGPP010000065.1 GCA_016936135.1 Thermoplasmatota archaeon | reverse complement strand
TTTTGATAATCTTCAAAGGCTTTTCTACCATTTTCAGTCAGGGATAGCATCGTATGTGGTTTTTTTCCTATAAACTCTTTAATTATTTTTATATAGCCTGCCTCTTCAAGTTTTCCCATATGCGCTGATAAATTCCCGAATGTTAAATCTGTTTGGCGCATAATAAACAAAAAATCAGCACTCTCTATAACATATAAAAGTGCCATAATATTTAATCTAGCAGGTTCATGAATTAATTTATCGACTGAAGAAATTTTTAACAAATTATCATTTGTTTTCTCTTTATGCATTTATATTATCCTCTTTTGGAATTGGGTATTTTTGAACAAATTTTATTAATGTTATTAAACCATAGATTAGTATTATTATTCCCGATATTCCAAAGCTAATTAAGTAATGCAGTGGTTCTCCAAAGATAGGTTTTAATAATTCTGCTAAAGGAATCCCAAGGCCAATTGAAACTGCATAGATGTAGAAATGAGTATAATCCATAACGTATGCAATTGTACTTAACAAAATCAATGCAAAAAGGCCTGCACCTACTGGAACAATGTACAGTCCTAATTCTATATTGAACATTCCTAGGGCTGTAAAAATAACCATTGCAACAGTTAATGGCAAAAGAATGAAAATCAAAATCCCTATTTTTCTTTGTGATTTAGTTCTATTTTGATTGAATTTAACAACACCTATTCTTGGAATTGTAATAAACCATTTTCCAAGAATTATAATCAAAGGAGCAGGTAGAACCATAAAAATTATGTAGCCAAGATATATAATTTCTCTAAGAATTG
Organism: Thermoplasmatota archaeon; assembly: GCA_016936135.1. Classification (GTDB taxonomy): domain Archaea; phylum Thermoplasmatota; class E2; order DHVEG-1; family DHVEG-1; genus JAFGPP01. The sequence goes on along the minus strand of JAFGPP010000065.1, from coordinate 6,482 downwards.
GTGCAACAGCAAAGGATATCAACAAAGATCCATATGTGATATCATATAGTCCATCTTTAAATGTAAATCTGTAAGCTTTTCGTTCTAATTCTTTAAGATTAATATTTTCTGTCATAACCTAATCACAATAATACATATGTTGTTTGTGGTTTATATAACTTTGCATTACAAAGTTCTTTATATTGAATATGACAAAACTCATTACTTGTTCTGGAAAAATTCATTAACACTTGTACTTTCTCAAAAAAGATATGCCAGATATACTTTTAACAAATGATGACGGATACAAATCAGCGGGTTTTTTACCATTGTTAAAAGAATTATCAAAAGATTTCTCAATTATATCTATAACACCTGAAATGGAAAAAAGCTGGATTGGAAAGGCAATTACTACTAGGGAAAAATTGTATGTAAAAAAAGTAAAAAAAGATGGATTTGAGATTCATTTACTAAATGGCACACCAGCAGACTGCGTACAAATTGGCTTGTATAATATTTTGAAGGAAAAACCAAGGATGGTTGTTTCAGGGATTAATTTGGGATCCAATGTCGGGCATGCAAGGATTCTTAGCTCAGGAACGGTCGGTGCAGCAATGGAAGCATCCATTGAAAAGGTAAAATCAATTGCCACTTCCCTTAGAATCCCCCTTGAAATAAAAAAAACACTTGACCTATTTGATGAGAAAAATTATTATTTTTTTGAAAATGCTGCAAAGATTACTGCAAAATTAACAAAGATACTTATTGACAAGAACTTTGATGAAGATACCGATTTGATCTCAATAAATATCCCCTATGATGCCACGCTTGAATCCGATATGGAAATAACAAGACCATTCAAGGATCCGTACGGCCAGCTGTTTTATGGAAAAGGCAATCATTTTATTCACAGAACACCTAGACTTGAGTTTAAAAATCTTAAAAATGGTACAGATTTAAAAGCATTAAGTGAGGGAAAAATATCTGTCACGCCTTTGAATTTATCATTTGTTACTGATAAGTCCTTGAAAAATTGTGAGCATGACCTTAAAATGTCATGGTATAAGGAATAACATTTCGTATTCCCCCAGCAAGGGTAGATTATATTTTGAAAAGGCCGTTACTGATGTTTCGGGATGACTTGTTAATTTTTTTTTTTCGTACTTAGAAAAAGTTAAATAGTACAATTATATATACATATTGTACCATGGATGATACAATTAAAGCAATTCTTTACTCGTGGTATGAGAAAAAAATACCATCTATACTACCAAGAGATATCAACTTAGAAAATTATATTGATATAAAACCAAGAAAAATAATAGCAATAACTGGTTTCAGAAGAACAGGCAAAACATTTCTCTTACTAGATCTATTAAATAAGCTACTAGAAAACAAAAACCGAAAACAAGAAGTTTACATTAACTTTGATGATGAACGTATACCTCAAAAAACAGAGTTTTTAACGGATCTGATACCATCAATAAAACAAATATTTCAAGAAGAAATAATACACCTTTTCCTTGATGAAATTCAAAATATGCCAGATTGGAGTAGATGGCTTAGAAGAATACAAGACAACGAAGCTTTTCAAATATTTATAACAGGCTCAAGTTCAAAGGTTTCAAGTAAAGAAATACCAACAGAACTACGCGGCAGATGTCTTGAAATAAAAATTTTCCCATTATCATTTAAAGAATTCTTAAAATTTAAAAATATAAAAATCAACAAAGAAACACTAAAATATTCAGAAAACGAAAAAACAAAAACAGTCAAAGCCTTTGATGAATATCTAAAATATGGTGGAATGCCAGAGGTTGTACTAGCAACGGAGGATAAAAAATCTGAGTTTTTACAGCAATATTACGGCACAGTTGTAAGAAGAGACATAGTTGAAAGATACAACGTCCAAAATGAAGAAGGACTAAAAGCAATGATGAGGCTTTTACTCAATTCAACTCAATATTCAATAAGTCAGCTATACAAAACAATGAAAAGCCTCAATTACGAAATAGGGAAAACAACGATACTAAATTATTTAAATTATGTAGAAAGCTCATATTTTACTTATAGCCTACCAATTATATCCAAAAAAGTTAAAGACCAACTTCAATATCCAAGAAAAGTATATTTCATAGACAACGGTTTTATAAACACTTTGAGTACCAGATATACAAAAAACAATGGAAGACTATTTGAAAACATAGTCGCAATAGACCTTTTAAGAAAATATTCACAAAATAACAACATTGAATTATATTACTGGAAAGATAGAACTGGTAAAGAAGTGGATTTTGTAATAAAAGAGGATTTAAAAATTAAGCAGTTAATTCAAGTATGTTATGATGTGGAATATTATGATACTAAAAAAAGAGAGATAGATGCGTTGGTAAAAGCAGGTGATGAGCTTAAATGTAAAAATTTAATGATAATCACAAAAGATTACGAAGAAACTGAGCAGATAAAAAACAAAGAAATAAAATTTATACCTTTGACAAAATGGTTATTATAAAAAATATTTTTTGGACTTGTAGACTAGCCTAGATTGGACGATAGCCTCCTAAGCAATAGATCACGGGTTCGAATTCCGCCAATATTACTCATGCAGTTGAAAAAGGTTTATTTTTATTAAAAGAAAAAATGGAATCTAAAAAATAACTTCTAAGGATCGTTATTTCTGTACTTTTAAATTTTTTAAGAATTCATCGACGTTCATAAAAACATCGGTAATTCTTCTTTCTCTATTATCTCCATCTTCGTTTAAAAAAGATGCTACCCATGCTGGACCAGAAGCTTCTCTGCTTTCAAAATCTTTTTTAATTGTAGCTAAAGCTTCATTTGTCAAATCATTAGTTTGATAAGCATTTATTTCTTTTGTTACATCAATGGGTCCATTTTTATAATATGTAACCAAGTAATAGATGTCATAAGCATCTTTTTCTTTGTATCGTTCTCCTAATACTATTCCTTTCATTGTTAAGGATGCCACAAGGTTGGCGATTCGTATTGTTTCTGTTGTTTTACCTCCACCAGGAAATTGTCCGTTGATCGTTTCTTCGATGTAATTATCATATACAATATCGACTCCATGACATTTCCTTGCTAGTAAACCACTAATGCGCTGATGACGATGTCCTTTGTTACCATAATATGAACCAACAAAATCCACTTCAATAGTAATAGTCCCATTCGATGTTTGAAAATCTTTGAGAAAAACAAATGGAATCGGATTTTTATTAGTATCAACCTTATGCCAGTAGCCCTGATTTTCTACTAATTGTTCGATATTTGCATATTCTTCTTCAGATATGATTTTTTAATTCAGGGCAATATCGATATCAATTGATCCTACGTGATCATGTTCATAGGAGTTTCCTCCAAATTTTTCAAGGAGAAAATAGGGAACCCAACCTCCTATTAATGTCATACCATTATTGTAGCGACGTAAACTTCTCCAAAGTTCAAGCATTGCTGATTTTGACAGTGTAACGATTTCTTCAGGGTAATCTTCTGCTGTTCTTGGCATAATTACTTCCCTCCATATCTCTTAATTAAAAATGAATTTTTTCCTCCCTTATTTTTTCAGCCTGTTCTTTCCCTCTTTTTGGATAAGAATATAGATCGAGATACAGTTGAAGATTTGATACAATGGCGTTTCCTTTGATTGTTTGAAGATCTTGTAACACTCCATCATCATATGGTTCGATAAGGTAGATGTTTGCTCCTGATTCTACTGGGCGAAGATCTAATTGTTGTATCCATTCTTCAATATTGGAGATAATATACAGATGAACATCGGTATATCGTACGTAAGGGGCAACAAATGATGCGCCTGAATGAAGGGTTAATGCATATGGTGACTTTTTTGACTGCGATGCTTTTTTTATGTTGTTGAAAATAGTATCTTTATTTTTTTCAAAGATGTAATATGAATGAATGGTGTTGTCTTTGAATGAATAATTGTCTCTCCATGTATCTAATAACCGTGTTTTGTCTTTTAGTATTAACTTATAATCTGTGTTTCTCTCAAGGAATTGCTTATCTATAAGTTTTTCAACCACGCGATGCGCGTATCCTAAGCTAACTTGATTTTTTTGTGATAGTGATTGTATCGTCCATGTTTCTTCAGGTTCGGTCAATAATGATCGAATAATTCTTGTTGCAACAGGTGAAAACAATTGTTTTTGTTTTTTCTTTTCAACTTGCTTTGTTTTATTGCTTTCTTTCTCAATATGTATTTGTGGAAGATCGATGTAGATATTTCCAAGTAAATCAATATAGCCAACATCTAATTTTTTACATATTTCACGTGACGCTTCGCTAAGAAATGAGGAAGCCACAACAGGATAGCTGTTTGGTATTGCTTTTGATAATAATTTTACCTGTGTTATTGCTTGTTCGATATGTCGGGGTTCACCAATCGATTTTACTTCAATTACAAAAGTCGTTTCTTTGTTCTTGTATTTAGTTTTTGCAACTATATCTGCAATTTTATTTTCAAGTCGATATTCCTTTTTTACATTCTTTATTTGCAGTGGTAGGAGGAGTGATTTTAGATGTTGTCGTAATCTTTGTTGTACTTCTCTTTCGCTCATTTGCATTGTTTCACCGTTCGGTGAAACTATTTAAAGGTATAAAAAGTTTAGGGTAAAAAAACATTAAGTTATATGATGATTTTTATAGTTGTAATACTCCTTTGCAAATTCAAATAAAAGTTGATGTGTAGGGTTTATGTAATAACCAGTTTGTTTTTTTAGGACGATACCGTAACGGCTTAGCTCTTTTATTGTCTTATATGTCCATTGTCTGAATACATTTACCAGCTCACTTATTTCTTTTTTACTTAAAGGACATTCCAATATCGCTATTAACTTTAATTTAGAATATGAAATAATATTTTCTAAAGGCAGCCTGTCAAAAGTTTTTATTATTTCTTCAAGTTATAAATGCAGTGTCTCCTCTATAAAATAGGTCTAACATGACAGGTCCATCTAAAACTTAGATCCTATCTGCCCTTGACCTTTAGTTTCAATTTAAAACTTACAATTTCCTAACTTGTTTATAATTTGAAGCTAGGTTAAAGAATATCAAGATTTAAGATGTCAACGCCTGAGTCTGAGGATTAAACAAATTCATTAACCATTCGATGAATTGGGATACTGTATCGATTAATACCGTAATTGCATTTAGTAATAATGTAATAAGAGAAGCTAACTGCATGATTGTTAGTAGAAAATTAACAATACCGTATATTAAATTGATAAGAAAAACTAACAGTTGTATGATAGTATCAAGAATACCTAAAGGCAATATCTCTGACAGACTTGTCTTAGCATCCTCAATAGAAATTAAATATTTATCTTCCAAAACAGCCCTATTTTTTTCAATTTCGTTAACAATCTGTATTATTGGCTCACTATGTGTTTGAGGTACAGCTGAAACAGAGGAGATGATAAGTGTAGAAATTGCAACTGCTCCAAATAACATACAAAATTTCTTCATTAATTACAACTCCTATATTAATTAAATCCGTTAATGAATATATTAAGTTATTGTTTTTTGCCCCCATAATTCTTTAAATCAACCTGAATACACACACAAGATTTATTACTTATAGTCTTAATAATGGCTTAAAAAAGTATAAACAAAAAATTAATTTAATGCAAAAAAACAGTGTTGCCATTTCTGTTTAAAATGGAAAACAATCCAAATTTGAGGGAGAAATAAAAAATGAAAACGTCAAAAGAATATAAGCAAAGTCTCAAAAAAATGCGCCCAAATATTTACAAATTTGGTGAACTGATAAAGGACGTAACAACCCATCCTGCAACAAAACGAACCGTAAACGGTCATGCGCAAATATTTGATACCGCACTTAAGGATGAATACAAAGATATTCTTACAACAAAATCTGGACTAACAGGCAAACAAGTCATTAGATATCTATCAATAATCAAGAGTCCGGAAGATATGATTGCCAATGTTAAAATGAAACGATTAATGTTTAATTTAACCGGAACTTGCACGGGTGGAAGATGTGCGGGATTCAATGCAATAAATGCAATGTGGTCAACTACATACGATATGGACAAGGAATTGGGAACATCTTACCATGATAGAATCAAGGCTTGGTTAAAAGATGCCCAAGAAAGAGATATAACACTTGCAGGAGCCTTAACTGACCCAAAGGGCGATCGATCAAAATCTCCATCAAATCAAGAAGATCCTGACATGAGTCTCCATGTTGTTGAAAAAAGTGAAAAGGGCATGGTTGTAAGAGGAGCCAAGGTAATGATATGTGGAGTTGCCGCGGCAAATGAAATATTTATTATGCCAGGAACAAGCTACAAGGAAGAGGACAAAGATTATGCGATTTCTTTTGCAATTCCAAGAGATATAGAAAATCTTACAATTGTTGAAACCAGAAGACCAAGCGATACCAGGGAACAAGAGGAAGGTTTCGACATCCCTGTTGACATCGGTGGAATTACCCAGGCATATTT
>JAFGPP010000064.1 GCA_016936135.1 Thermoplasmatota archaeon | reverse complement strand
GACAATTCCTCAATTTTAAAATCATCTATTACCTTACTCATATATTTATAATGTGTTTTCTTATATATTTAAATATGTCGTTTTAATTATCGTTAATAAACGTAATAATAATTTTAAATTGAAATGAATAAGTATGTTAAATAAATCAAAAAGTTGATAGGTACATCAAAAATAAATGACCAATGATAAAAAGTAATTAATCCTGTAAGGAGAGATAATATGCCTAATGTAGATGACAGAAAAAGACGATGTCAATATTGCAGAAGATATTTTCTCAAGTGCGATTTGAACAATCATCAGATATACGGATTAATATGCAAGGAATGTTATGACAAACTTAAAAACAAAAAGGAAAATAATTAAATATCTAATTCCGAATTGAAATTTTTTAGATTGTCTTTTTGGCATTTTTTCACATTAATTTTAAATACTAAAAATAGCAGAATATAACATGTCAATAAATCTCAAATCGAGGTGGACAGATGAGAAAAATAAATTTTAACAGAAAACTGTCTGCTGGAAAAAGGGCAGGCATTCAAAAAATATTTTGCTGTTATTTATTGACATCCATCTCAATTAGTATTTTTACATCGGCTTTTATTTCACCAGTAATTGCTGATAGCAATGCATCTAAAATAACAATACCTGCTAAGATAGTCAATATCACTGATGAATCATCAAATGATGACATAAATACTTCCGCACAGAGTGTTGAAACTACCAAACTAGAAAGTGAAGTATCAACTTCGGATACTGCAACACCATCTACTGCTGATACAAGCCAAACTGATACTTTACCTTCCACCATAAATACTATTTCAACCTCTAACTTACCAACCACCTCTTCAATTTATCCTACAACAGCATCTTCAGTAATATCGAATTCAACTTTGAAAAATAATAATTCTGATGAAATTGTATCAGAGGTAAAACAAACGTCAACTCAATTAACAAACATTGTATCCTCATCAGAAAAAGATCTTGGTGACATTTGTGAAGGAGAAATCACCAAGATAAAACCTGAAAATGTTAAAGAAACAAGTATTAACGAGGTGAAATTTATAACATCTTCAAATTTTGAAAATGTGAAATTAAGTGTTTCAAAACTTGAAAATAAACCCGAAGAAATAAGTAATATTCCTGTTCAAGAAAACAGAACTATACAGGTATATAGGTATCTGGATATCAAGTTAACATCAAATGAAACATATATTGGTGAATTGGGAATAGAATCAATGTCATTTAACTTCAGCATTGAAAAATCTTGGATAATTGAGTACAATATTGATCGGGATACAATAGGAATGCTAAGATATCACGATGGTAATTGGCAGCGACTTAACACTACTTTAATAACTGAAAATGAAACTGATTTGGTTTTCAAAGCAGAGACCCCTGGACTATCTACATTTGCAGTGGTAGGTAGCGAAATCGTTGAAGTATCAGCATCCTATGTTGAAGAGGTTCCAGAAATTCCTTGGATTTTAAACTTAGCAATAATTATCACCTCATCTGCTATATTAATATTCATTCTTTTCAGATCCAGGTATATTTATTTCGACGAAAAAAGCGATGAGCAAGTTAAAAACAAAATAGATTCAAAACCAAAAATAGATAATGATTAAAAATATTCAGACATCTAAAAATATTATATGTACTGAAATGTCAATTATTTAGAGGCTTTTGTTTCGAAGATATTGTCAATTCTTTGTTTTATATCTGGTATCTTTGCGGGTTTTTCAATGTAATCTTCAGCCAAAAAGTTACCCGCCTTGCGTGCAATTTCATCTGTTCTTGCCGTTAAAAAAATAATTGGTATATCGCTCCAAGAACTGTTCTCTTTAATTTTATCATAGGTTTCCCACCCAGTCATTTCGGGCATCATGACATCCAGTAAAATAATATCTGGTTTCTGATTTTTTTTCAGGTATTGGAGACATTCTTTCCCCCCACTAAGAGCAATTACATTATATTGATCATCCATGCATTCTAATCCAGTTTTAACTGTGTAGGCCACACTAGGTTCATCATCGACGATTAAAATTGTTTTTACCAAGTTTCCACCAGGTTAAAATCAAAATAAGTCTTTATTTAATTTTCGAAATTAACATGTACTCAAACCGATAATAGTGGTTAATCTTACAAATACAGTCTATTTATTAGATGTTTTAAGTGTGAAATAAAAAGTTGATCCTTTTCCGATACCTGGACTATCAACCCAAATTTTACCTCCATGTTTTTCAACTATATGTTTACAAATAGACAAACCAAGCCCAGTTGATATCATTTCTTGCTGTGAAGCATCTGCCTTGTAAAACTCATCAAAGACTATTTCAAGTTGTTCGCTAGTCATTCCAATACCATTATCACTCACCGATATTTTTACAAAATCTTTTTGAGGTTCGGCAGCCAGGGTTATTTTCCCCCCGGAATCCGGGGTATATTTAATAGAGTTAGTCAACAAATTATTAAACAATTCTCTTAACCTAAGTTTATCCGCCTCTATTAAAATGTTACTTGTTATTTTATTATCAATTTCAACATTTTTTTCATTGAATAACAATGTTTGGGATGTAAGAATCGTTTCCACCTCTTCTTTGAGATTTAGATTCTCAATGTCAAACTTTGTATTTGCAGATCGCAGTCTTGCAAGTTGAAGGGTTTTAACTATCAGATCCCTCATATACTCAACATTTTCACACATCACTTTTAGATGTTCCTTTATTTTTGGATCTTTTTCACGCTGCATTATCAAAGGAAGGAGTCCTACAAGTGGCTGTAAGGGATTTTTTAAATCATGACCCAACTGGCCTATGAATGCATCTTTTTGATCCAGAAGCTTTTCCAAAATTTGATTGTAATCCTCGATTTTCTTTCTGGATTTTTTAAGATCTTCAGTCATTTTATTAAAGGCATTCGACAATTCGCCAAGTTCATCATTTGATCTTATACCAATTTTTTTATCCAAATCTCCTTTTCCAATTTGTTTTGCAGCATCTCTAAATTCAATAACTGGTTTAACAACTGCTCTACGCAAAAGAAGAAGTAGACTAAAAATTAGGAAAAACAAGCTAATTATGGAGATCATCACAAGATTTACTGCTCTTGCATTAAATGCCTCATAGCTTTCGATCATATTTAGTCTTAATTCATAAGTTCCTAGTACTTGACCAGAAATATTCATTGGAATTACTACTGTTAAAAAATGACTATCAGCTTTGTGTATAGGTATATATAAAACCGTATCATTTTCATAAGAAAATCTACTATACTTGTCCGATTGTTTTCCCAATTTACTTAGATTTGTAGAAGCAACTGTTGTAAGATTATTACCTTTTTCTAGATTCAAACTGAGTTCCGTAATTTCAGTACTATTTTTAAAATAATCAATTAGAATATTTTGTAGTTCTTCTTCATCATCTAATCCATACTTACTACCTATTATTATGTCCAAATTTTTTGCCATTGATTTTGCCTTATCCGTATATACCCCATCAAGATTAATTGTCTGTTCACTAATGTTTACATAAGTTAATGAAAAAATAATCGTTGCAGAAACAAATACCACTATCAAGGTTAATTTCAAAGAAAGACTAAAATTCACTTTCATTTAATTACCTCTTGAAATTAATTCAAGATTAATTTATGGATTTTTTATCAATATTTGAAGATGCTATGTTTTTTTTGTTTAAATTATTAATCAATTTTTTCAACAAAAATCTAATGAAAAATGGAAACCCGGGAGAATTAACTAGAAAACATCAAGCTAGTGGTAATTCATTAAAATGTTATAAATGTTGCAAGATATAAACTTAAACTTTATATATGAGAACAAGATACGAGCTAGCTAAAAATAAGGAAGAAGGGAAGGAAGAAATTTCTTTTGTTGATTGCCCCCATATAATTCTTAATATCTTACCTTTCTTCCTTTTATCAAATTATAAAATTACACTTTTAATAAGCTTTTTGTTTTTAAAAGTGTTGGATTTATAAATCCGCCATCTTTGATGATTACTATCTTTTCAAGCAGGTTGATTTCTGCGATACTATCATCAAAAGCATTAAGATACATCTCTTGGAATTTTTTAGCTTCCCTTATGTTTCGTGCAGAGAAATTTACCATGACGTCATAGTGACCGTGTGTCCAATAAGTACCTTCAACAAAAACATCCATCTCCTCTGCCATTTTGTCAATTTCTCTACTTATCAATTTCTTTTCGATTGGATTTTCTATTGGTAAGTGTTTTGATTTAATAAGGAAAACATAGTTATTCATATTAGTTTTATCATTACTAACAATTGCTCGGTATCCCCAAATTGTTTTATTTTCTTCCAATCTTTTAATTATCCTCCAAGCTTTCTGACGAGAAAAACCACATTTTTTGGCAATTTCACCAATGTTTTCATTCGCATTTTTTTGTAGTTCCGCTACTACTCTTCTCTCATCCTCATCTATCTGTTTTCTACTGTTTTTTGCCATACCTACTCACTCCTTTTCCTACTTAAGTCCCAACCAAAAATCCTCAGATTGGAACTAATTTTGACATATTTGCACGTATCTAATAACAAGTGTTGTCAAATGCAATAGGTTTTTCATATAAATAATTTTTACTAAAAAGGGTTAATAATTGGTTAAATATAGGTTAAAATTGCCACTGATTTAAATTTTTATTAAATCTTTGGACCTAATATTGGGGTTAATGTTCTAAAAGTTTATAAAGATTTCACTAAACTAAAAATAATCTGATAATGGATTAATTTTGTAATTTTTAAATATTATCCAAAATTAAAGAAATTATTTTTGAAATATTTCCATCATATGTAAATAATGTGTTTTTTCGTTTTTCAGTCTGACCTATTCTGATTT
>JAFGPP010000010.1 GCA_016936135.1 Thermoplasmatota archaeon | reverse complement strand
ATTTATGTAAATTTTTATAAATAAGTTATTAATATTGTTGATTAATGGTAATTGTTAGTATCTCTCTTAATGAAAATATTTTAAATGAAATTGATCGAATGGAAAAGGAACTAGGGTATTCGGGGAGATCTGAAGTAATTAGAGCAGGCGCCCGACATTTAATTTCAGAATTCAAAGATAGAGAAAAAATTTCTGGTCAAGTCAACGCAATACTTCTTCTGATACATTCTGCAGATTCAGAGGATGTTGTTTCTGATATTAAACATAATTTTGAGGATGTTACTGTTACACAGATTCACAGCCATCTAAGAAATAAATGTCTTGAAATTTTTATATTGGATGGTGATGCAGAAAAAATTAAAGAGATGGTTAGACTTTTTCAAACCAGTAGAAAAATGGATAATGTAAAATTAATTATCGCATAATATGTCTTGCAATACAGGTTTGTGATTAATTGCCAATTTGTTATTTTTACTAAATATGTTTATATTTCATTAAATTAAAAAATACTTTTTTAATGATTGAAGTTCTATTTGGGTTATTATTAATATTTGCTGTTGGTTTTCTAGGCGTATCATTTCTGTATATTGTCGCATTCATGTATGTGATGATGAGAGTAACAAAATATTACAAATTATATGGAAAATATGGATATCGGCATTATAATCATCCGAAATATTAGTAATTATTTTGAAAATAGTCAATTATTTTTTAATATTGGTATTCCTTGATTACTAAACCCATTATTTGGTTCATAGGGATTAAATGCAGGATCTCCCAAAAGAATGCGGACATAATAAGTTGGGGGTTGCTGATCCACTCTTTTTTCTTGCCGAAGTGCTTCACCAATACTTAGATCATCGATGATCAAATGATTTTCCAATGTTGTTAGCCCTGCTTCTCTACCGGTTTCTCTTGTTGCACCTACAAATGAATTACACCCAGCATGAAGCATCGTTGTTCCAATATTCATTCTTGAAGGGATTCCATCAATTCTTGCCATTAGACATGCCGATGTAAGAAAAATACTCGGTTTGGTAAAAATCCAATTTTTTGCACTAGATATATCTATTGCTTTACCTAAATAATCAAAGCCATACCAAGATGGAGTATACCAAAACCAGTCGCCATGACCTAAATATTCGATATAATTTGATCCAGTGTAAGCATCTAATAGTTCCGCTATTTGCCGACTGTTTCTAAAATCGCCAAAAACTCTGGGTTTAAAACCGTATTTAGTAATTTCAATTGCATAAGGAATTTGATGAAAGATTCCACCCGTTTCTCCTAATCCTTCTCCAAAAATGAAACTGAATCTATTGTGCCAGTCATTTAAGTTATTTGGCTGATTGCAAATATCTTCATAAAATAAGGTCCTAGCAATTAATAAAGATACATCTTGAACATCCCACCCTAATATTCTACCAGCGGATAAAGACCAATTGAAAGAGTATGGGTTGTCTGAGGCAAGACCTTTTTCATATAGATTTTCCTGTGACGGTTGATAGTAATACATTGGAATCATGTTTGTGTCACCAAGTATTGCAAGCCATGCTGGCCCACTAATATAACTTTGAAGCAACCCGAAATTTTCCATTGATGCTAAGCTATCTGCTATTTCTGACAAAGTAAAATTTACCTTTTCATTGTTGTATTTATGCAGTTTTTCATTATACCAGGGACCTGAACCAGTTCCTTGAGCTTCATAGTAATAATCGTCTGATGTTAGTGCAAAATTTTCCTCGGCAATAATCAATCCACCATGGGCAGCGGTTAAATATGGTGCCAAGATCGAAAGATTTGGAACAAGTGGATTATGTGGTTTATCTAATGATGATCTTGATATGGATATCTCATAATCAACATCTGCAATTGACATACCTCTTTGGGAAAAATATCCCCCTTTAATTCCATGGTAAATTTTAACTTCCAATTTGTAAGTTCCAGAAAGGTTGCAGGTTAATGTCTCAAGATAAGTTTTACAGATATCATATCCAAGGCTAGATGAATAAGCAACGATGTTACCATGTGGATCATAAAGATAGGCAGTTGTTATTGGAAATACGTCTTTGAGTAATGATTTTCGCATTTTTGTAATATTTATGTATATTTGGATTTGCTCAATTCCATTTGAAACTGGAATCGTATATGTCACTTTTGGGTTTCCTGATAGCTGAAATTCTCTGCTTCCAAGGGTTAATTTTACATTTGAGAAATGATCCTTAATAGAGGTTATATTCTTTAATAGAACAAAGGAAGAAACAACGTCAGAAGGATTTGTAATTGTAAGATAATTCATTTTACCGAAATTGTATTTAATTGCAGCTAAAATGGTATCTTGAATGCTGTCTTGATTTTTTAATTCTATAATTGGTATATCTAAAAGATTTAAATTGATGTTTCCAACAACGTAAGCAGTAGATACATTCAATTGTTTACACAGATTTCTTATTTCATCTTCATTTTCATCAAATAGTAAGATTGGAATATTAAGGTAGCTTGCGAGAGGGGATGCAATTAATCCAAGTTTGTAAGCTTCATCGCCTACATAAGGAAGTATCAGGACGGTATTGGCATATCTAAATACTTGTTTTGCAGCAGCAATCGATACGTTTGCAGGATTGCCAAGTATTTCGATTTTATTAAAATTAGTTGTAATTTTTTCGCCAAGAACAAAAAGTTGTTTATTAAAATCATCTAAATAATTACTAAGAAATAGATACTGGCGATCTGTTAAAAATCCTTTATTTTGTACAATTAATGGACATAGTCCAGTTTGATTATCGGAAATGTCATACCAACATGCCAAGCTACTACCGATTATTGCATAGAAAGGATTGGTATCTGGAACAACTACTGCATTTGTAAGAAAATTTCTGCTGCTTGAAATATTAAAAAATTGTCCTTCAGATATTAGTTCATCTTGATCTTGTTCAGCCGTGATGAGATTAGCAAAAATCGATGAAAGAATGAAAAAAATCAATAATGTAGTTGATATTTTCTTCATTAATTATTTTATAAATGCTTATATATTAAAACATTTTCTTTTAGCAATAACGCAACTTTCACTTTGTGAAAAGCTGGCTATCCTAGTTTACAACTTTTTCAAGATGTTTTTTAATCTGGTTGTACTTATATAATGGTCCACTAAAATTTTACCGTTATTTATTAGTGTAAATACGCCATAAATAGAGGGAGCGTTTTGAGCCTCTTTTGCAGTTTTTAATTCTTCAAATATTAATTTCAAACCTTGCTGGTTTGCCAATTCTTTGATTTCTTTAATTGATCTTGCAACCCATGGACATTGATTTGAATATACAACATTGAGTCCTTTGTAATTTTTAAGTCTTTTTTCAAAATCCTTAAATGTTGGTTTTTGACCATCCTTTAATGTTTTAATCATCAATTCATATGAGGGTTTTGCCGTAGTAACTGATTTAAATCCATTTTTTAAAAATAGGTCTTTGCCTGCCATAAATGGACCTTCGCTTGTTATTACTGCGACACCTAATTTATCATTATTTTCTGCGTCTTTTATACACTCCTTTACTAAAAGTGAACCATATCCTTTTTCTTTGTTTTTGTTTGGGGAAATCCAAATACAATGAATAAACAGGTAATTCCTAGCATCTACCGCCCTCCAAGCAAATTCTCCAGGTACATATTCAATAAAACCGATACACTTGGTATTTTGGTATATCAACTTAATTGTAAGACCTTCAGAAAAACGATCCTCCAACCACTTAAGTTTTATTTGGTATCCCTCGTTTTTTGGATTTAGAAAACATTTTGGCGGATATTTAGAGATATTTTCTTTATTAACATCAATTATTTCTATTTCTTCCAAAGAAATTTCCTCCTGCAAAATTGATTGAAGGAAATATCTTGATTTTTTATAAATAAGTAACGTTCCTATTAATATATATAAAACCATATCTTTTTTCCTTACATGTTTAATAGATCTGCAGAAGTCTTTAAAAAATAAATCTGTTTTCAAGATTTAATGATCAATGACTCTTTTGGTAGCGATAATCACTCAGGTGTTCATACAGAAATTCTAAAAGCAATGGAAAAAGTAAACGTAGGATTTTCAATTGCTTATGGAGATGATGAATATACGAAACGTGCCATTGAAAAATTTTATGAACATTTTGGTCGTGAGATTGATGTTTATTTTTTATATAACGGAACTGCAACAAATATTCTTGGTTTGAAAGCAGTTGTTGATTCTTTTAATTCAATTATTTGTGCGGAAACTGCTCATCTAAATGTTCACGAGTGCTGCGGTCCCGAAAAATTCATAGGTTGTAAATTGACTACAATAAAAACAGATGATGGTAAACTTACTGTAGAAAAAATAAAACCTTATCTTACAGGATTCGGAGACCCTCATGTTGCACAACCAAAAGTTATTTCTATTACACAACCAACAGAACTCGGAACTCTTTACTCTGTAAAAGAAATTAAAAAACTTGCAGATTTTGCCCATAAAAACAAAATGTTGCTTCATGTTGACGGTGCAAGATTAAGCAATGCAGCAGCTGCTTTAAATCTTGGCTTTAAAGAAATTACTAAAGATGCGGGTGTGGATCTACTTTCATTTGGTGGTACTAAAAATGGAATGATGTTTGGTGAAGCTGTTGTCTTTTTTGATAAAAAATTATCTAAAAATTTTGAGTATATTAGAAAACAGGGAATGCAGTTGGCATCTAAAATGCGTTACATTTCTGCACAATTCGAGGCTTTTTTATCAAATGATTTATGGTTAAAAAATGCGAAGCATGCAAATGAAATGGCAAAATTATTGTATGAGAAAATAAAGAACATAACTGAAATAAAAGTGACACAAAAGGTGGAGTGTAATGCAGTTTTTGTAATGATTCCTAAAAAATATATTCCAACTATTAGGAGTAAGTATTTCTTTCATGTTTTTGATGAAATGAATTCTATTGCACGGTTTATGTGTTCTTATAATACAACTAGGAAAGATGTGATTGTCCTTTCAGAAATAATTAAAAAAGCTGTATTGGAAAAATAAAGGTATATTTTACTTTTTTTGCAAAAAGTACTCCAATGAATTAAAACATTTTACTGCGTCCTTTTGATCAACCAAAATAATAAAATCTCTTGGGGTATCCAAAACAGTTAATAGGTTTATGTTGTCCCAAGCAAGGATTCGGAATATATTGTAAAAGAAACCAGGATTGTATAGATAGGTTTCTCGATTCAATAATGAAAAAGAAACAAGATTTTCAAGAACATATAGTATATTTTCAGGTTCAAATAAATTTAATATTTTATCTTTATATCTTTGATTGGTAATAATGCCATTCAAATAATTTCCCTGAATGATGTTTAGTATGTCACCCTCTTTAAAATTTACTAGATCATATATCTTAAGGAGTTTGTTTTTAATGGATGGCACACTTCTTACGACGATATAAGTAATATTCGTTTTCATATCAATTTCCGTAAAATATTCAAATGAGGTTTTGTTAGAAGTTTTATCGAGTTTCTCTTTGTACCTTCTGAGCGCCATTATAATGGAATGATCACTCACAGATTCCCCAATTTGCATTTCGATATCTTTCTTTAGTTTTGATGCTAATAAAGAATTTGAAACAATACCCTGATGAATTGCCTCCTGAAGAAAATCCCTTTCATTAATCAGTTTCTTAACCACATGACTGACTGTTACCATAGTAACATTTTTTCCCCCGATGATTATAAAATTTCGAATCTCATTTTATCCTAATAACCTTTTCGTTTTAACAAAATAATTAAAATTTTGTTATTCTGATAACGTAAATTATTTATCATTAAAGCAGTAAATAAATAATTTGAGGTGAAAGACATATGTAAAAGTTTAATGATCAAATAAATTGAGGCTGTAATTTTAAATAAATAATTTAAGTGGCGGAAAAAAGAAAAAAGTTAGGATTGAAATGATTGAAAGGTGATAAAGATGGAAAAATTTTTTCATAATAATAAATTAATTTTTGTAATGACAATCATAGTTACCTTATTAATTATAGCTCCATCTGCTATTCCATTAAAGCTTAATAAAAAAGAATTTGAAATAAAAAGTTTGGAAAATTTTGACAATACAAATTCCGAAACCATAGATGTCGGCCAGGTGGCAGTAGAATGGCAGGGTTTATTCGGACAAATTATGATAAATGACGGTCTTAAAAAATATTTGGAAGTAAATAAGACGTTATTTGGAGAAAAAGTATATTTTGAATTTCGAGTTGAATACAGGGGGGAATTTATCGGTGGATGGTTTCCGGGAATTACAAGAGTCTTATATTTTTCAATGGTGTGCAAATTAGATGATGGGAAAGTTGTAAGTGATAAAAATCAGGTACATCTAACTGATAAAGGTCCTGATGAAATGACAGTTATTGTTAAATGTGATTTCGATTCAGAAAAAAATGAAACCAGGATAATTGAATGTTGTATTTGGATAACTGCACGTATTGAGATCTTCAAATTATTAAGAGATATTCCATGGTTAATAATCCCTGTAGGCAGATGGTCTAAATACTGTACTATTAAAGTCGATGTATATCATATGCAGTAATGCATTAATAACAAAATAATTGATTTCAATTATCTCCTATTGTCTCAGAAAATTTGTAAAATCTGGTCATTACTAAATGAAATTTCTGTTGGAGGAAGATTGTAGGTTCGAGATATGAATTAAAATTTGGAGGAAGAAAATGAAAAAAAATAATGAAATTTATATTATGATAATAACTTTGATAGTTGTATTGATATTAATTATTTCAAGTTTGTATCTATATTTTGGTTATTTTACAGGAGAGGAAAAAGTTGAGACAGAACCTGTTGTAACAATTGGCAATGAAATTGATCCATTAACAAATCAGGCAATTTTTTTCCATATTCATAGAATTAGAAAAAAGGGAATAATTGATAAATTATATAATGCCGGGTCACCTCTTGACTATTCCCCAAGAAAAACTAGCGGTGGAGCGGATGTAATTCACAAATTAGAAGGAATAAGACCTGGTTTTGGTTGGGATGAAAAGCCAATTTTTAACTATATTTGCATACTGGATGGTTATATACACACAGGGGATGTCGATTTTAAATGCTGGGATACGGGTTATATAAATCATTGTTTTTTCAGAAACGTTGAAGAAAATCTTTCTACAGCTGATGTTGAATTCAAAATAATTCAAGTAAACTACAATAAATTGAAAGATACAAGAAGCACAAAAGAAGTTGAAAACTTTAAATTCATTTATGATTTTAGAGACGGTACTTGGAGCGGGGAAGATTCTTTTAATGATACTGATGGTTACGGTCACATAAATACTTCAAATTATGAAATATGGTTTAAAATCGGTCAGACAGATTTTGATGATGATGGTATACCATGGAGGGTAGAAAAATTGGTACTTGGTACTAATCCAATGATTGACGATTCAAAGCTAGATCCAGATGAAGATGGAATACCTACTGACTGGGAATGGAGATGGGGATATGACCCTTTTACCAAAGACAACCATAGTGTCCTAGATCCTGATAACGATGGCTTGGAAAACATCGAGGAATGGTTAATGTCCAAATGGCAAGCAAATCCTTTCCAACCCGAGATGTATATCGAGGTTGATTGGATGGAGAAATCTCCATTTAAGCTTTTTGAAATAGAAATGAAACCAGGAATAATTTTTAAATCTTTAAAAAGGCCTAGGATTGTTATTTCTCGTCTAGACGGTTGGGAACATATTTTATATGAAGAATCTCAACAAATGATAATTGAACGTTTTAATGAACATGGAATAACCGTTCATTTCGATGATGGGTGTATGGGCGGTGGTGGAGATATATTGCCATTTGCTAAAGCAAATTATGAAACGGCTGATCGAATATATTTAGAACATGCTTTAAGAAATCAAGATAATGGTTTAGTTTCAGAATTCTATTACAATAACTTTGCAGATGAACGTAAAGGAATATTTCGCTATTGCGTTATCGCTCATGGAGGAGGTTGGTGTCATCCTCAAGATATTGGGCATGGATATGATTATTTGGTTGTCCCTACAGGAAAAGAATTTAACAAGATTTCAATGGGTTGTGCTTGGGCCCAAAGAACAAGGAGAATAGCTCTAGCTTGTGGGGTATTTCACGAACTTGGTCATTCATGCGGTCTACATGGTTTTGATGGAATAGACAATTGCACAGCTAAAGCAGGAAATCCACCTGATTATCCTTGGTGGGACTATTTGAGTGTTATGAACTATGATTACTATATGCAGCGATATTTTGATTATTCTCATGGTAAAAATGGAGGTAAATACGATCAAGATGACTGGGAAATAATTGATATTTCTCATTTCCAAGGTCCTTCCGAATATATGGAAGGCGTGGGAGCCGGAGTTGTATTTGAATAAAAAGTAATACAGTGTGAAGTTCAAAGTTTTCAAATGGGATTGTGGAGTAACTATACAGGGATAAATATTATATGAATTTATTAATGCATAGTTTCTCCTCAATTTTTTGTTTTATGTTGTCAAAAAAATAATAAAATAATTTTCAGAAGGGATTTGTTAAATAATATACTTATACGAAAATTTTAAGTGCAAAGACTGCATATCTGTAGTAATAATCTGATTGGGGGGTTAAAATGAATAAAAAAATATTTAAGTTTGGAATAATTTTATTTTTTTTAGTTGCTAGTGTAATTCCATCGGCTCTTTCAAATTTCAGTCTAGGGGAAAAAGTAAATTTTGAAGATTTTGAAAATAATCTCGACGAAAGCGTTTCTCATTATACCTTTGAAAAATTACAGGGTTTGTTTAACAATTTCTCCCCTAAAGCAACTCCATCTTTGTCAGAAAATATCACAGTTAAAGGATTTATTAAAGATAATGCTACTGGCAATCCGATAAATAGAGCAGAAATAATCATCCTCTATCCAGTTAATAATTTGGAATTAGGGGTTTTATCTACATTAAGTGATACATTGGGTTTTTATAAAATTGACATAAACGTAGATCAGATTTTATTATTTGTAAGAAAAGATTTCTATTATTCGACCTATGGGAGTTTCAATAATATCGAAAATCAAAATTTATGGGCAAATTACTCTTTAGAACCAGGTGCTCCTAAAAAAACTTCTGAAGTTAAAGGTTATATTAAGGATTCTAAAAATTATGTTCCTATAAAAGATTCCTTAGTTTTATTAGCATGGTTTGATGATAAGAGCCATGCTGATATAGATTTTGAATTTACAAATACAAATGGCTATTACACATTTGATATAGCCCCAGGGAAAATTCAGCTTATTGCCTTTTCTAAAGGTTACTTTGGTAATTATTCCGATTATTATAATATAGTTGGTTACTATAGTCTTAAAATTGATCTATTTCTCTATCCAATACCGCCTGAAAATTCTGTTGTAAATGGACATGTTATCAATAATTTAACAAAAGCTTGTATTCCGAATGCTGAAGTAGAATTGCAATGGAGAGATGAGATGGAACACAGTATTTACAATCATACATATTCAGACGAAGACGGTTATTATGAAATAAATGTTGCAGCGGGAATGATATATGTAAGAGCAGAAGCCGATGGATATTTTATTGATTACATATATGATCCTGGGTATACCGAGATCGACGAATACGAGACATTAAGCATTGATATTGAATTATATCCAAAACCTCCAAAAAATTCAATTGTAAAGGGATATGTAACTGATTACGATACCGGGGAAGCTATTGGTGATGTAGAACTAAAAGTTAATTGGGATGATGATGAAAATCATTATGATTATTTTTCGGATAGTACAGATACATTTGGTTACTATCAAATAAATATCCCTGCTGGAAACATTGATATTAGAACATATGCAAATGACTATTTTTCCAGTTACGTATATGTAGTCAATGGAATAAATGACAATGAAGTAAAATGGGTTAATATATCACTTCACCCTATTCTTCCTGAAGATGCAGTAATTAATGGTAGAATAACAGAATTTTACTCTGGTAAACCAATAAAAAATGCGGAAATTAATCTTCGTTGGTATAATGATTATAGTAATAATGACTGGAATTCGACATTAACTGACGAAAATGGTTATTTTAAAATAAATGTAAGAGAAGGCAATGTCAGATTAAATACTGATGTAGAGGGTTATTTTGATGAGTATACCGACCATTTTAAAATTTCTAAATATGAAGAGAAAACTATTGACTTCGCACTTTATCAGATTCCATTTGAAGATGCAACTATAGAAGGCTTTATTATCGACGAATTAACAGGAGAGGGTATACAAAACGTTGATTTAACAATGAATTGGTATGATAATTTGAATCATCATTTGTATAATCACACAACCACTGATCTCAACGGCTACTATTTTATGAGTTTGCCATCAGGTAAGTTTAATCTTTATGCATATGATGAAGGTTATTTTAGCAATGACACGGAATTTTTCAATATATCCAAAAATGAAAACTTGATTTTAAATGTCTCACTTTACCCAAAACCCGATGAAAACTCGGTATTAATGGGCTACATAATTGAAGATTCAACTGGAAAATCAATTGAAGACGCTTATGTTAACATCTGGTGGCATGATAAAGACTATAGTTTACACTATTATACACGTACCGATTCAAGTGGATTTTACTCTTTTAATGTTGGTAAGGGAAACATAGAATTAAGTGTAACGTCATCTCCTTATTACTACAAGAAAGTTAAGCTAACCGTTTCAGAAAATGAAATAATTTGGGTTAATCTATCACTTGAAAAAATACCCATATACGTTGATATTGTTCGACCAATTAAAGGTATATATGTTGGTGATAAAAAAATTATGAATTTTATTGCCCCCGTTGTGATAGGCGATATCACAGTTCAGGTTGATTCTTCTAGTTATATCGATTATATTGAGTTTTATCTTAATGATGTTCTTTTAGAAACTGTAGATAGCTGGGAATATAAGATTACAAATTCAGATAATCTTAAACTTAGAAATACTCTCCTAGTCAAAGCATATTCTTATTGGGGTGAACCGACAACAGATGAAATTGTCTTTTGGAAAATTATCTGAAAATCTTTCGTCATGGTTAAATAAGCAAATCGTCTTACTCTTTAAGTGAAGAAATTATGAAGATTAAATTGTTGTTAGCAGTATTCTTGGCAATTATAATTCTATTATGTGGCTGTGTAAATATTGTTGATCCACTTCCCGACAGACACAGTAAAATTCCTGCCGATGCTGTAAAGATGACACCAGAAAACGATTCTTTTCCTCCACAGCTTCATTCAGATGAATATGAATATCCAATTCCGATGTCTGGGCCCATTAATACTGCAGGTGCAGAGGATTCAGCATTTTTTCCATGTTGCGATAACGAAACATTATATTTTTTCTTCACGCCTGATGTAAGAGTTCCTGTTGAAGAGCAATTGACAGATGAAGTAACAGGAATTTATGTTACACATAAAGTAGATGGCGAGTGGGAGGAACCTGTAAGAGTGCTTTTACAGGATCGCGATAAGCTTGCACTTGATGGATGTCCATTTATTTTGGATGATATAATGTGGTTCTGTACGGCAAGAGAAGGCTATACAGGAATACACTGGTTTACAGCAGAGTATAAAAACGGAAAATGGACCAACTGGAAAGAATCAGATTTTAACCCTGAATTTTTAGTTGGGGAATTGCACTTCACCGCAGATGGAACAGAACTTTACTATCACTCAAATAGATCTGGTGGAAAGGGCGTGCGTGACATTTGGATGTTAAAAAAAGTTGATGGTGAATGGCAGGGTCCGATAAATATTGAAGCAGTAAATTCTGAAGAAGATGAATCAATGCCATACATTACCTCCGATGGAGAGGAATTGTGGTTTAACAGAAAATATCTTGGAACTCCGGCAGTTTATAGGTCACGGAAATTAAATGGGTCTTGGCAGGAACCGGAATTGATAATTTCACAGTTTGCAGGTGAGCCAACACTTGACAGCAACGGAAATATATATTTTGTTCACCACTTTTACAAAGACAATGAAATGATAGAAGCAGATATCTATGTTGCTTACAAGAAATAGAATTCAAAGTTATAATTTCTCTTTTTCTATAGTAATTTCTCTCATATAAAGAAATAATGGAAAACCAAGTGATGCGCCTACAAGAACAGTTGCGGCAAATGGTAGCCAAAGATGTTTTAATTTGATTTTTAATCCTTCGTAAATAGCAAAAACTACAAAAGCTGTTGCAGTTACAAACAAATCCAATGCAAAAAGCGTAGTTACTCTATTAGCAAATAATTGAT
>JAFGPP010000063.1 GCA_016936135.1 Thermoplasmatota archaeon | reverse complement strand
TCACCGGATTTACTCGAGCAACACTTTACCGTTGATGCTCCGAACAAAATTTGGGTATCGGATATTACCTATATTCGGACGATGGCTGGCTGGTTATATCTAACCATCGTGTTAGACCTGTTCAACCGTCAAATCGTCGGTTGGTCCATCAGTCATCGGTTAACAGCCATCACAACGACGATACCGGCGCTCATAGATGCGTTTCAGCGTCAACATCCGACTGCTGATTTAATCTTCCATTCGGATCGTGGTGTGCAATACGCGTGTTATGATTTCAGAACGAAGCTCGCAGAATACCACATGATCCAGAGCATGAGCGGTAAAGGGAATTGTTATGCGAACGCTGTTGCTGAAAGCTTTTTCCATACTTTGAAGACCGAATTAGTCTATTTTGAAACATATTATACCAGAGAACAAGCAAAACTAAGTATCTTTGAATACATCGAAGTATTCTATAATCGTGAGCGACTTCATTCAACGTTGGGAGATAAAACACCCGTTGAATTCGCTAATTTAAATAATGCTGCCTAACTTAACTATGTGTCCACTTTTTTGTGGCAACATCATTTAAAAAATATAAACAAATGAAACTAAAAAGTCAAGTTTAAAAAATACGTCCACGGCCCTTAATTCTATATGAAAATATACTTGACTTTTCAAAAATTAGAATATATATTATTTCCGAAAAGGTTGTAGAATTCACAAAGCATATTCTACACTTTATGATTACATTTCACATCTCATTGCCGCCAATTGACATTATCGATGTCAGAGATATTTCTTAAAAAACATATTCATACTACTTCTAATATTCAAAATAGCCTTGTCAATTCTGATAAATTACACTCATCAGAAAACAACCTTTCTCATCATTCATCTTGAAGATTTCAATATCTAAGAAAATATCATATTAATCCACACAAGTTTTACTCAGTGCATTTTATGCTACAACAATATTATCCAACTGTGGCGATTTATGATTTATCCGGTAGAAATTCACGACTAGTATAATAATTTACAAATATTTTAATCGGAAATATAAAAAAAGGAGTTAAATCATGAAAACAAGATCTGTGACCATGGCAATACTATTGATTGCTGTTATGCCTTACCTTCTATATTCACAAAATTCATCTAAAACAATTTCTAACCAGGACATTAGAATAAACCTAGACGATCCTGGTCCCTGGATAAATAAAGGATTATCTAAATATCAATTCGATAGTATATTCGAGGACTCTAATACTGTCAGAATGCCGCACGGTATTGCAGTCGACCGGGAGAATCATATTTGGATTGGGTGTTATTGGATTGGAACGGAGGGAATAATTATAAAAAAATCCAACGGGACTCATACATCTTTTTCCCCTCTGTCAGAGGTGACTGTTAATAATACCGTAATCAATTTAACCGAGGGTGGTTGCAGAGGGATGGCAGTAGGTAAAGATGGACATATACTCTATGTAAAAGCATCACAGTTAATCAAAATCAACTATATAAATGGTGAAGGTATATCTCAATGGGAACATCCGAATAATCTTACCATGACAAATCCGGGTATTGATGGCGAAGGAAACATATATTTAGGAAGTGTAGGGGGAGTTAATCCAATTTATGTTTTAGATGCCATGACGTTAGTAACGAAGAAAATAATCACAATTCCTAAGGCTCCTGCTTATTCACGAGGTATAGCCGTATCAGAAGACGCTATGACACTCTGGGTAGGTGATTTAGGTGAATCCGGAGGTCCATTATATAGGTATACCTCCACTGACTTCATTAATTATGTCATTAGTGATAGTATATATGCTAATACAGATGGTGAACAGATATTTACGACACAAAGAGTAACAGTGAATTACGGCCCCGACCAAAGGTTATGGGTGTCTCACGATAATTCATATTCATTAAAATATGATCCGGTCAATGCATTAATTATTTTCGATTTAAGTAAATCTGAATATGTTACATTACCTATGCCTTATCTGGGTGAAGGTATTGGTAATGGTCCACGTAACGTCGCCTTCAGTACCTCAGGCGATACTGCATATGTCCCTGGTTTCAATTCAAACACAATAATGAGATTTGTAAAAACTCCTACTGAAGAAATAAATATATTATCGCCCAATGGTGGAGAAGCTGTTGGCTGTAATTGGACAATTTATTGGACATCGAGTAACACATCCGGGAATGTGAAAATAGAATACTTCTGCAATAATGTATGGCACACTATTGTCGAAAGTACACCGGATGACGGATCATTCAATTGGAATATACCATGCGCAACAGTCTGCAGCGCTAAAATTAAAATATCCGATGTGGCTAATTTAGGCTGTTGGGATATGAGCGATAACTACTTTAGCATCAATTGTCCTTGTATTTGTTCACTTACTGTAACTCATCCAAATGGAGGGGAAGACATAGAATGTAGTACGACTATTACCTGGACTTCAACAGTAGGAGCCATAAATGTAAAGTTACAATACTATTGCAATGATGTATGGAATACCATCGTTAGCAGTACCCCAAATGTCGGCAGTTATTTATGGAATATCCCCTCAGGTACTGTGTGCAGTTCTAAGATTAAAATTATCGATGTAGCTAATACTGGCTGCTGGGATATGAGTAATGACTATTTTGATATCAATTGTGTCAACCCATGCAAGCTAGGTGATGTGAACAACGATGGCAACCTCACTCCTGGTGATGCGCTTTGCGCATTCAATATTTATCTTTATGGCGGTACACCTCAGCCTGGAACATCCTGCGATAATGAATGCGCACTCTATGCAGCGGATATCAATTGTACTCCGGATGGGATCACACCGGGCGATGCACTCTATATTTTCGAGGGATATTTACAGGGCAAGACACTTCCTATGGATTGTAAACCAACCGCACTGCCTCGAGGCAATGACAATCTAGTCCTGTCCATCACTTCTGTAGAGGGAAATCCCGATGAACAGGTTGTCTTTAGTATACAGCTTGATCAATCCATAAATATAGGAGCATTTGGGTTTAACCTCGGTTATCCCTCTAAGTTGTTAGAGTTTGTCGGTATTAAGGAAGCGGATATAACCAGGGATTGGGACGCTCTCGATGGCCATGTTAATGTCGATGGTGTTGTAACGATCGGCGGATATAATACGGCTAACGACGAGAGACACCAATCCAGAAACCTGATCGATGTCGTGTTCAAGGTGAATAAAGATGCTGACGGCATCGGTGAGCTATGGCTGTTCAACCTGACAGATGATCTCGCTCACGCACAAAGTCATCCTGGTCGTTTTGGTACGTCTATCGAAGGCATCAGGCGATTGGGTGAATCAGACATCCCTGATTCCTACAATCTGGAACAAAATTATCCAAATCCGTTCAATTTGGAAACCGAGATCATCTATCAATTGCCTGAAGCAGGATTTGTGACCATTACAATATATAATTCAGTGGGTCATAAAATCAGATCACTGGTAAATCAACATCATTCAGCCGGAGAATACGCCGCTCATTGGGATGGTAGGAATGATAACGGCATCGATATCCCATCAGGAGTCTATATCTACCATATCAAGACAAGTAAATTTAACGACAGTAAGAAGATGATTTTGATCAAGTGATATTTAACGTAAACATAACGTACATCAAATACCCGGCTTAAAGAATCAGCTAACCAATACATATTTTAGCAAAAGGGGCTTCCCACTGCGGAAGCCCCTTTTTTTTTGGTTAGTACTCTACTATAAATATCTTGAGTAATCATTATCAATCACATTCCAACTCCACCCCCTACCCCACCACAGCAAGCAAATTTTTATGTATCTGCGGCCAGGCTTGATTTAAATTGATCGTTTGGATGCTTACTGGATGACCTTTCATCATGTACTTCAAATTCACGTTGTTACCAACAGCCGGATAAAGCAGTATTCCTTCGCATTTGGTATTTTCGGAATTCTTAAAATTTATCACCAGATTTAAGGTAACTTCCGGTTGCAGGGATATTCTTTCTATAATATTCAATATTCTTGAATCTTACTTGATTTAGCTGTTTAATTGATTTCATGATGCTACTATTCTTTGGCTTCATTACTTGATTACCCTGACAGGTTCTACTCTCTTTAGGGATTATCTGAGCAGTATTAAATATCACAACTTTATTAATCGAACTTATTGCAACAAGTACAACATCATTTTCAATATAATCTATAAACACGAGTCTCGAATTATGATTATATGCATTTTTCAACCTTTTACGCTGTGTCTCAGTTTTATAACTTTCCATAAATATTTTAGCAACCTTACCATTTTCAAAGCCAAATAACATATATCCCATAAAATCACTTGTATTCGTTTTAAAAATGATCTTCTCATTTCTTTCTAATTCAATCGAAGACATAAGATGTTGATGATCATTGAAAAATTTGTCTTTTATCTTATATACATTATACATGTTGGTGAAAATTAAAATTTCAGATGCATCATTTGGTATATTGGGGGTAGGTGAGTCATTAATTTTTTGAAAATAAGAATGTTCATTTAAATTTGCATCTATTGTTTCTTTCTTTTTCTCTAAATTTAATTCATGTTTATGATTTTTTTGTCTTCCGTTTAAAATTTCCCACAGTGGTTCAAGTGCCTTAATTCGATTTGCATAGTATTCTCCACCTCTTACTCTAAAAAATTGCCAACCACACCTTTCTAATACTTTCTGGCGCATTAGATCATTTTGAAACTGTTCAGCACTATGCCATTTATCACCATCACATTCGATCGCCATTTTTGTACCGTCATCTAAAATTAGCACTAGATCAATCCGATATTTGCCTTTAACAACTTCATATTGTGGGATGACAGAATAACCATGACTGACAATATCATTGTGGACATCAACTTCAAACCAACTCTCAAAAGGTTCAGGCTGTTTACCAGGTTTTCTTTCAACTCTTTCCGGCAGAGGTATCGTTTGGGGTTTATAATTTATAAAATGGTCAAGCAATTTATATCTCAAATCAGAGGTATTGCTCAAATCTTCCAGTTGTACTGAATGAAACAACCAAATTTGTTCTACTGCACGACTTACGGCTACATTAAAGCGACGTTCATCTTCTGGACGTGTCAATGCATTTCGGTTATGATTATGAGCAGTTACAAGGCTCAGAAAAATGACATCTCGTTCATCACCCTGGAAGCTTGCCGAATTGCCACATACTATTTTTCTTTCCTTAAATTGTTTTTCTCCGATTTCCTTAAGTAATATGTTTTCAATTAATGGACCCTGTGCATGACCTTGTAAACTTATAACACCAAATGTTTTTCCATTGTAACAGTCATCATTAACAAGCTCAGAAATTTTTCTTACAATTAGTTCTGCTTCAACTCTATTTATTATATTTTGGTGTATTCCTTCAATATAACCTTTTTCACAAAATACGTGTTCTAAAGGCTCTAATCTATTTTCTGAATATTGTTTTAAGGGATATAAACCTTTACCATCCGGAGCATAGAACAGTTTATTTGAGAACTCAATAATTTCTGGCATACACCTAAAATGTTCTCGTAAAACAATTAATCCGTCACAAAATCTTTTTGCATGATCAAAAATGCTAAAGTCAATGCCATAAAAATTAGCAAAAGGTATACCTTTCAAATGTTTACGAATGAATGGATCCATCGTATCGGGACTTATCCCAACATACTCGGGTGAAGTTTGTTTATCATCACCGACAATAATTATTTTTTTAGAAATGTAGAACAGGAAAAGAGCATCGGGACCCAATTGACTTGCTTCATCAATAATTACATAATCATAAATCCCTTGTTCCGGAGAAATTGTTTCTGTCACTTTATATAAAGGCATAATCCAACAAGGAACAGTCGTCTTGCAATATTCCATTTCCTTCTGTGCTTCTTGTCGAAACTTTAACGCTCTTTTACCTCTTCCTGTTTTCCCTATTTTTCTGACTGCTTGTACCCACGCAGTTAGATGCTGACGTAATATTTTATTCTGTTGTAGATTCGATAGGACATGGACCCAAGCTTTTAAAGATGATATTTTTGCAATAAGTTTCTTTTCTCGGCTTTCATATGATTTTAAATCTGCGATTAATTGATCTTCATCGTCTTTATCTAATAATTTTTGTACTTCTTTTTTGGCATGTTTATAAAGAATTGCATCTTCCAAATTCTTGATGTTATCGTTGTTAAATGTACCCTCAATGATCATATAAATAAGGATCGGAACACACGATTTTAATTCGGTTTCAATTTTTTTAAATTCAACGTATTGATTTTTTCTAAAATTAATATCTTCAATCTCGTCTATTAATTGCTGATATTTTATTGTGTCAAACTTTGTAATAACATTCTTAATATGAATTGAAATAGGGTGAAGACTATTATCTGATAAATAAAATAAAATATGTTCCTTACGGCTATTGAATTCCTTAAATTTCTTTTGGTAATAATTTATTTCTATTGCATGAATAAGTTCTTTGATTTTATCACTCTCAAAATCCTGTATACGGATGGAAGAATCTTTACTGATCTCTGTCGCTAGTTTATTAGCTTCATTCAAAGAATTTAAAAGCCCTGTAGTTTCTGCTTGCAATCGATCAAATGCTTCAAAAAATTTTTCATAATTCTTAGACAAGTTTTTGATCTTGGCATCCCAAATTTTCGCGAGATCTTCAAACAATTGTTGTATTCTTATGTCTTCAATTACAGAGGATAACTCCCAGGTTTTGTTACAAGGATTTCCATTTACCCTCACAGAATCAATTAAATATAACTTCTCTTTTATTTCATTTGGCAAAAAATATTTTTTAAACTTAAATAATACTCCATCTAATTTACCACCAGATTTTAAATAATGTAATAATTTATTGGCGTCATTTTTTAATATTCTTAAATTCATGTCCTTGGGGTATAGAATTTCAACATTTCTGTCTAAAGATCCTAAATCAATCCTTCTTAAACTATTCAATATCTCTTTTGATTTCTTGATTCTTTCTGCCCAAACAGTGCTATTCTTCTTTACATCGGTATGAATAGACGATATTTTCGTTTGCTTTTTCTTTTCTATCTCGAGACATATATTATATAATGAATCTAACAATTTTTTTGTTTGAAAGTGATCACTACATACGATTAAATTATCCGACTCTAAACTTATACATTGTAAAAGATATGCATTCACATCAGCAAATTCATTAAATTCCGATGGCGTAAACAATTCTTTAATATCGGGAACTTCATACTCAAACTCATTACAATCGACCGTTTGATAATGTTGGTTTAAAGTAATAAAATTTTTAATTTTTGCTATTATTTCATTATTATTAATATCAGAGTAATCATCTTTGAACCAATCAAATTTAACACGATCAGCTTCTAATTTTTGTGCGATCTCAATCAACAATCCATGGTAATTCTCATTAATGACTTGTTTCCTTATCTCTTGCTCTTTTAAATTTAAAAGCTTATTTGTTATCATGCTTTGATTTTCTTTTAGAACGTGTAGATCCTGCTTATATTCATCTATATTATTTTCGTAAGTATAGAAATCAGCAGACGATAATTTATCATTTATCTCATTTACACTTGCTTCAAGATCCTGAATGGATGATGAATCTCCTCCAAGTAAATTAACCGTTAAATTTTTAAAATCTTCGGGTAATTTTTGCTTCAAGACTTCCAGCGCACGTTTTGTATATGCAGTGATTAATATCTTTTTCCCATTAGCTAGAAAGTGACAGATAAGATTTGCTATCGTATGAGATTTCCCCGTTCCCGGCGGACCTTGCACTAAGACTTTATTATTTTTTTGAGCTTTAAAAATAATTCCAAGTTGCTCATCATTATATTCCTTGGGGAAATAGATAGTGTTAACCTCATTATAACTATTCCCCGAAATTCCATTATCGTCTCCGTTTTCACCGCCATCTTCTATTCCAATAATGTCATTTAAGGTATGAATATTTAATTCATTAGAATCGTTTTTAATATTATCTATTATTTTTTCATATACGGCAGTAAAGCTCCTCGTATTTCTTTTACGCAAAATTAAGGCCGGAGCATATACAATTGTCGGAATCGTCGGTAAATCAGTTGGTTTTTCTAATTCATCTTTAAAAATACCATCATGTCTAAATCTATTTGCAAATCTTTGAATCATTTCTTTAGTCAATTCATTGAAGGGATTTGATTCCAAATTTCTTTCTTCAGCGAAATTTAATACATCTCTTTCTGCATCAATAATGTTATCTGAGTCAAATTGCTCATCTAGATCAATGATAGCATCTGTTTCGATTTGAAGCTGAGTAAGATAATTCGGAGAGATTATTATACTCGAATCATTCTGAGAGTACTCAAAATTTATTTCTATTCTATAAGTAAATATATGGCGACAGATTAAAGGTGTATCATCGTTTTCTTTAAAATTCAACAAACCTAATCCTAATACAAATTCAAATTCTTCGCCAAATTGCTGAGTTTTATTATATAAGATGAATAATTTTTTATAAAATGAATTTGACTCTTCATAATCTTTCAATTTCAATTTATAATATTCATGTTCTTCCCAATATTTTTCAGAATCTCTAAACCATTTATCATCTAAATATTTGACAAAATCTTGTTCAATATCTGGATTATCTGATAAATATATTGTTTCATGATTTTCGTTGTCTATTATAGATTCTTTCAACTTTGGAAAATCATCCTGTACAAATAATGTGTCTTCAATAATCCACTGTTTAAGAGGTTGAGGAGGATAAGGAAATTTCGGAGGTTCAGGCAGCACTGGTTTAGAAATTTTTAACCAATAACCTGAGTCTTCATTAAAACCATCTTTCAGAATCCAATCTATTCTGTCAGTTTGGGGAAAATCTGAAAACCATATTACTTCAATGTATTGTGTTGTTGCATTTGTTATGTCTCTTACTGGTTTGCTTCTGATTTTTGAAAACTCTAAAAGATAATGAAAAATCTGAAGATATCTCTCTTTTTTCATTGCTATTTCCATTTAATGCGATGCAGATTAGTTCTTCAATTCAATCGCGCCAGTTGAATATTAAGGAATAGCAAAATTTATACCAATAATACCGTCTTTCTACGTTAATTAGTAAAATGTGTCTTTACTATAAATCAATTTTCATTTGCAAAAAATTGGCTAACCTATTGAAATTTTAATATCTAGGAAAAGTAATCTAAGTACTCAATTTCGTATTTATAATAAATTCCTTATTCATTAGAAAAACACCATTAAAATATTTCAAATACTCTATGGTAACTAACAATATCATAACAGCTTTGAATTATCAGTATATAAGTTTAAATTTATCAATTAATTTATCAGAATAAATAATTTAAAATTAAAAAATAAATAATATATTGTAAAATGTATCATTATGAACCATTCTAAGTATTGTCCAATAAAATTTATAAATAAACTCAAATATCTTACTTTCGATGCCAAGAAAATATTACCAGAAAATCTGTAGTCAGGTCAATTTAAGTCTTTTTAATTGAGAATAACAGGAAATATGTGTTAATAAAACGACTTCACTCCTTTAAAGGAATCTTAGAAAATGCTATATCCCCCCCCATCAATACCCCCACTCCGCGTGACTCACAGGGAGGCTGTTTAGTTGTGCTTTTAACTGGCGCCAGTTGGGGAGGTAGTGGTCCATGTAGTTGAGAAATCGGTCGTTGTGGTGGCGCTCGAGGAGATGTATCATTTCGTGCACGATGATGTATTCGAGACAAACGACCGGCTTCTTGGCAAGCTCGAGGTTTAGCCAGATACGCTTCTTCTCGATGATGCAGGAGCCCCATTTTGTCTTCATCTGCTTGACTCGCCAATCGTTCACCTTAACTCCGATTATGCGCTCCCATTTCTCGATGATTGCGGGAATTTGCTTTTTCAGCTCCCCCCGATACCACTCATTCAATATCTGATGCCGCTTCTCAACCAATGTCCCGGGTCGCACATAGAGCTCTATATAGGCCTTGTTCCTCAAAACAATCCTTGGCGTGGCATCTGTTTCGATCACATTCATCAAGTACCGCCGACCTTGAAAGTAATGGCTCTCCCTATCCTTATACTCCCGCGGTGTCATCCTCTCCTGCTCTGCAAATTTACGCTGGTGTCGCTTAATCCAGCTCAATTTCGAGATAGCAAACAGACGGATGGCATCGTCACTGACATTCAACGGTGCGGCAATGCGGACTCGTCCAAGAGGCGGATACACTCCCAGATGGATGTTCTTAATGTCCTTGCGAATCACATCGATCTTGATATCGCTGATCGTGATCTGCTCCATCAATACCCTCTCTGGTTTTTTACCAGATCGAAAATGCGGTGCACTTCGTCTTCATCCCGCTTGCCGTAACGATCCAGCACATCGGAGATGACGAGACGCACTGCTTTCGATTTCTGAATGTTATCCCGCCACCCGTCCTTCTTCGTCGTTAAGATTTTATGGTCCAACTCGTTCGCAATAGCCTCGTTTTTATCGAGATTATCGTACAACGCCCGCTTTGCATTGGTATCGATCGAAACAGGATAATCGGCCGTCTTGTTCGGCTTCTTCACTTTCTCCGACAATGCGATGATCTCGCGTAAATAGCGTTCATATTCCAGCGTTGCTTCCTTCCGAAGCCTGATGATCTCATCCAGCAGCGTGCTCATTTTCTCATAGTACATCGGATTGGTCGGACTCTCCTCGATAATGACCTTACGCAAATTGTTCTCGATCGCCTCCGCCATTGCGTCCTTGTTCCTGCGAAATTGTTTGGGAAAATCGTCGATAGCCTCTCTCCCCTTCTCTACCAGCAATTCCACCAGACTCATTTCATCAAAATTAGCAAGCAGGCGACTCTCCTCCGCGCCGATGTAGCTGTCGATCAAATACCGCATGGCAGGTTCATATTGTTTCAGATCCACATAATCGCCGCTGGCAAGCTGGATCTCTTTTCGCAGATTCTCGAAATGCCTGACATCGTTTTTAATCTGCACTATCTCTTCCGCGCTATAACCAGCCTCTTTCAACTCATCAGCAATGTTGGCATACGCCCGTATCAGAGCAAGGGTGAGTTTGTATAACGAAACCCGCCTCGGCTCGGTGTCCTTCAGCTCATCCGGATTTTCTGTGTTCTTGCCGCAGAAGTAACGGATATGCGCTAACGTGTCTTTGGGCGGATCAACTACTTCGCACAACGCCTTGATGGCTTCCAGCGCCTCGTCCAATCGCTCTTTGCCCTTTTGCAGGCGATCCTTCAACAGCCCATCGATATCCTCTTTATCGTAGCCAGCCAAGGCCTCAGATGTGTAATCCTTAAATGCCGATTCCAGACTCTTGAACAGATCCATGTAATCGACGATGTAGCCGTACTCCTTGTCATCACCATCCAACCGGTTCACACGACATACCGCCTGAAACAGTCCATGATCCTGAAGTTTCTTATCGAGATACAGATACGTGGCCGGAGGCGCATCAAACCCTGTGAGTAGCTTGTTCACGACGATCAATAGTTTCATCTGCGCAGGCTCTTCCACAAATTTTTTCTTGACCTCTATTTCAAACTGATCGATTTTCATAATCGCCGTATCCGGGTCTTCGTTGAAATAAGTCGCCAGCATGTTGCGGTAGATCTCGAACCGCTGCAGTTTCTCGGTGTATCCCTCGCCCGTCTCTTCACCCTTAATATCCGCATGGGTGGGCACGAATGATGTCACGATCGCCGAATTTTTCAGTCCTGCCTTTTGAAAAAGTTCATAATACCGGCAGGCGTTGTAAATGCTGTCCGATACCAGTAAGGCGTTGCCTCTTCCGTTCTGCAGACGTTCTTTCTTTTCCATGTCCAGCATGATATCCAGCACAATCTTTTCCAGCCGCGACCTGGAACTGAACACTTTTTTCAGGGTGCCCCATTTCTGTTTCAGCTCTGCCCTGGCTAAATCGGTAAGACCCCGCGTCTTCAGATCGAACCATTCGTCGATCTTCTCCGCCGATGTAATCTTCTGCTCGATGTCCCTGGCTTCGTAACGCAGATCCAGTACGACCTTGTCGTTCACGGCTTCATCGAACTTATAGGTATGAATATATCGTCCGAATACCTCCATGCTGGTCTGCTTGTCGGATTTCAATAACGGAGTCCCGGTGAAACCAAAGAACAGCGCGTCGGGCAAGAATTGTTTCATAGCGCGATGCAATGTACCCGTCTGGGTACGATGACATTCATCTACAAAGACATAAATATCGCCCTTTGCTTTAAAGTCAGTCGGGATATTACTGCGCAAGTCACGCATGTAACTATCCATGTCCTCATCGTCCAGTTCCTCCTTACCGCCGAACTTATGAATGAGCGAACAGATCAACGATGGTGAATTGTCGTTGAGCTTATTCAG
>JAFGPP010000009.1 GCA_016936135.1 Thermoplasmatota archaeon | reverse complement strand
TGAAAATGTAAATATCTTTTGAAATTGAATCTACTTTAGGTACATTTCCCAAAGCCGGATTTAAAAAAAAAATTAATATTGTTAATATGGTAAAAGCTTTTTTATACATATTACCATTATATATAATTATATTACTAAAATATAAAGATTTTGTTTTTTATATCTGAAAAATCAGAGATAATTGGTTAATATTTGCAAATTAAGCATGAATGATTTTTCAAGAAAATTTTCAACTGAATAAAAATTTGACTAAATTTTAAAAACTATTAGTCCTTATCGTTTTCTGGTATTATGAATATGGCCATAAATTTAGGGGAGTATATTAGTCGACTCCTGCAAGAAAACAATATTACTTCAGATCCGATCATTGGTCAAAGCATTGCTGCTGTCCTGATTTTTATTTTAGCATTGATTGTAGGTTGGATCGTCTACCATTTGTTTGAACATTATTTTTCAAAATGGGCAAAGAAAACTAAAACAACTTTAGACGATCAAATAATTAAAAATGTGAAACGACCAATATATTTTCTCGTAATCCTGATAGGGGCTTGGAATGCAGTAGATCAGCTCACTTTCCTTGATATTTTTACGGTATACACAAGTTTTATATTTTTAACAGTTGAAATTCTGCTTATTGCATATATTATTACTCGTGTCATAAATGTAATTCTTGCCTGGTATGTTGATCGTAAAACAAAAACAGCTGGAAAACAGATTAGTACAAACATCTTAATTATTTTTAGAAGATCTCTTCATGCAATTGTTTATATTTTTGCGTTTCTGACCATTTTGTATGTAGGGAAAATCGATATATCTGGTGCGATCGTGGGACTCGGGGTCGGAGGTATTGCAATTGCGTTTGCACTTCAGAGTGTTCTTTCTGATGTTTTTAGCGCATTTTCTATTTATTTTGATCATCCTTTTGAAATTGGCGATTTTATCATAGTCGGTGATTATGCGGGAACCGTTTCGCATGTTAGTATGAAATCAACACGTGTTCAATTGCTTCAGGGAGAAGAACTGATTATGTCAAATCGTACTATTCTTGATAGAAGCATTCGTAATTTTAAAAAATTACAGAAACGTCGAATTGTCTTTTCGATTGGTGTTACATATGATACACCGGTAGCGAAACTTAAAAAAATCCCAGATATCCTTAAAAATATTATCAATAATTGTGAACTGACCGATATCGACAGAATTCATTTCAAAGAGTATGGACCCTTCAGCTTAAACTTTGAAATCGTTTACTATGTAAACGCCCCGGATTACGTAAAATATATGGATATACAGCATAAAATCAACATGGATATTAAAGAAGCATTCGAAAAAGAGGATATTCAAATTGCATTCCCAACGCAAACTATCATCCTTAATAAAAATAGCTGATATCTAATAGACTATCTATATAATTGCATTTTCATGGGTTTTTCGACAGGATGAAAAAGTTGAGTAAGCCGCTGGAGGGAATTGAACCCTCGACCTATTCCTTACCAAGGAATCGCTATGCCTCTAAGCCACAGCGGCATCTTTTGCCACTGTATATAAACAGGTTTATTTTACTTTTTGCAAGAAACGTTCATATTAATGACGTCAAATCCTGCATTTTTTAGTAAAAATTATTACCCAAAATTTAATAATTATATATCTGTTAATATGGTAAGTATTGTAAACAAAGATTTATATATTAATTGACCTGATATTAGTTACCGAGGTTGTAGCTTCATGAGAAACATGAAGACTTTAAGAGTAACAGTAATCATTTGTTTATTACTTATTGGTTCCTTTCTTCCAATGTTTAACCTAGTCAAAACAGGAGATGCAAATCCTGGTGAAGCTGAAGAAACACTTTATTTTGCTAACATACTTGATATAGAAAACGCCACTGATTCATCTTTTGGGATAGTACCTCTTTCAAAGTCACCTCCAACAAGTAGTGAAGATTTACTGTATCCACCCAATATTCTAAGTGCAGTTAGTCTTTCTGAGGAAGAACTTTTTCAATGGATTCTTTCATGGGGATTTTACCTTTATGGCATTGAAGGAATCGGTGATTTAGCAGATTTAGGCGAATTTGAGGATTTGGAGGGATTATCAGAACTGATAGAACCTTTAATGCTTTTATTCCCTCATCCATTTCGCATAGTTGAATCTTATGTAAATGAGGGTGATGAATCAATTACTGTAGAGGGAAATATAAATTTTAGATTATATTTTTCCTCACCAATGATTGCTAGAGTTATTAACCTAGATACTGTAAAAGTTGCTGTATATACTTTCAGTGAGACATCAATATTTCCGAAACTAAGAGCAGAAAAAAACCAAACAATAAAACCAGATGGTTTGTTAAAAGATATTAGTGTTTTAAACATCGAACTTGATAAAGTTAATTTTACAGTTTCGCCGGGTTCAACAATACTTTTTGCAGTGGAACTTGTTCCAAGCAATAAAACTATTAAAAATTTTATTAGTAAACCAAAACCATTAATTGAAAATGCAACAGCTTTGATTTTTGATTTCGTAATTGGGTTGATGGAAAATAGCACCATTCCATCTTTTCAAACAATAAGTAGTTTTTATAGAGAATTTCAAAATATTTCCGAGGAATATGGTGTAAATCTTAGCAAAGATGACATCGCGCAAATTGCCAATTCCATTAGATCTTCCTCCTTTGTTTATGGTTCGAATAGACATCCTTCATCGGTAACCATTCCCTTTGAAACTAGTACATCTAATGAAGAAAATTACAAAAATTTCTATCTAAAAACAGGAAATTCAATGATTGAAACCAAACCGGTCAGTCAAGATCACCAAAGCGTCGACTTGGCAACAGAAACTACATGGTCTTCACAGGAATTAGTGAGAAGTAAAATCCTTAAGCAAGCGACAGCCGAGTTGTACATTGATTATCAGGATTTCCAATTATTAAATCCATTTAAAAAACCAATTAAAGTAATTGCTACTTTATTAGATGGTTCAACAACAATTGACGCTTATGAAATTGAACTGGATAGAACTACACTTTCAGATTATTTGGAGGGGAAAGAACCAATAGAAATGTTTTTCCCGTTTTCCAATTTAAGTAATTATGAAATAAAATATGGGCATAAATTAGATCTTAATGTTAAAGTTGA
This sequence comes from Thermoplasmatota archaeon, assembly GCA_016936135.1. Taxonomy (GTDB): domain Archaea; phylum Thermoplasmatota; class E2; order DHVEG-1; family DHVEG-1; genus JAFGPP01. The sequence goes on along the minus strand of JAFGPP010000009.1, from coordinate 6,532 downwards.
AAATGGTACCCAATTTGGTTTAATATCTGGTCAATCACCAAGCCACAGATACATTAAATTATTTTACGATTCCACAAATTACCCTTCCTCCCTTAGATTGGTCTTTTCTGATACAGATCATATAAAAATGGACGTTGATGCAAACCCATCAAATGAAAAACTTGTTCCAGGCGGAGTTGTACACTATTATCTAAACATTTCTTCTTATGGGGAAGAGGATACAATAAATGTTGAAATGCCACTTTCTTTTGATACGTCCAAGTGGGATGTGGAAATAAATCCAACAGAGACAACAGTTGGCAAAGGTGCTACAAAAACTGTTAACGTTAACGTTTCTGCTAAAGATTCAGCTGAAGACGAAGATATAATAGATTTGAAGTTTTCAGCAAGTGGAAAGACTGGACTGGCAACACATGAAACCTCTGTCCAAGTTTCTGAAGATGCAGTTGAGTATGAAATAGGCTTGATATCTCCGCCTATGTATAAGACTATTAAGCATGGCGAAAATGGAACATATTTGTTCAAAGTTACAAACGAGAATACTGGTATCTGGCCAGATGACTACGTAATCAAAGTTACATCAGAACATGATTGGAATCTAACTTACAGGGAAAATATTAACGGATTAATGCCGGGAAAAAGTAAAGAAATTGAAGTTATAGTTTCGGTCCCAGAATACACTAATATCACTTCAGATGAATTAATTTTCAAGGTTACTTCTGATGGCGGTAAAATTTCTGTAACTGCTAATGTTATTACAAATGTAACAGGTCCGGATATAATTGAATCATTATACCACTACTTTGAACTACTTGCAAAAGACTTAGGTTTTGACGAATTATTTGGAGAATATGCTCCCCATGCCCTTGCTGCCATATTTGTTGCCATTGCTTTTTTTGTAATCATAATAATAGTATTTTTGTTGACTATGAAAAATGTAAATATAATTTGTTTGGATAGAATAAAGGAAATTTCTCCTGCACAATCAGCTCGCTTTGACATAATGTTAAAAAATCCTACTAAAAAACCAAAAACATATTTGATAAATGCTAATCCTCATTCAATTCCGGCAAATTGGGACATCTCCTTTGATTCTAACAGAGTAATTGTAAATCCTAGGCAGACCGTCCCGCTATCACTTTTTGTTCATCCCACCCACAGAGCCAGTGAAAATGAGTGGATTAAGGTAGATATAACCGTACAAATTGAAGGAAAAAAGAAGAAGGAAAAAATTACAACCATGACAATGTTAAAAGACGCAGTATCGCCTCTCGTTATTGATGAAGTGTATCACTATCCAAGAAATTTTGGAGAAGGGGAAAAGGTCACTACATCTTTTAAATTAAAAAACAATGGAAATATCGAATCCAAAAAGGTATCTGTATCAATTTTGGTAAATAATGAGCAAAAAAATAAAGTAGAGGATATTATTATCCCTGCTGGCGGTTACGCGGACATACGTATGCCCTGGATAGCCGTAAAAGGTAAAAATGAGATTGATATTGTAGTAGAATAATTAGATTGGTTACCTTAAAAAATTAATCGTTGTGTTTCCTATGGCTGATGAAACTAGTAAGAATAAGGATATTGAGCAACTTAAAAATGCAGAGAAAAAATATCAGTCCTACATTGAAAGGCGAAATGAGCTTAATGGTCTTGCAAAGGTACTCCGCGAAGAACGTGATATGTTAAATGCCAAACATAAAGAAATCAGAGAGACAATGGATAAGACCAAAAAGGAAAGAGACGAACTTGTTAAAAAAATGAAGGAACACAAGGAAATAAGAAATAAATTACAGCAACAAGCAAAACAAATAATTGAAGCAAGACGTCAGAAAAAAGGCGAAGTTTTTAAAAATCTCCCTTTAAGAGTTGAGGAGTTGAAAGCAGATGTACAAATGCTTGAGTACCGTCAGGAAACTGTAGTAATGTCATCTGCTGAGGAAAATGAACTTATAGATAAGATTAGGGAAAAGAAAATTGACTACGAAAGAACCAAAAAACAGATGGACGAACAAAAATTACTAGAAATCGATATTTCTGATAAAGATAATGCAATAACTGAATTATTTAAAAAAGCCGATGAACAGCATGAAATAGTTCAAAAATTTTATAATGAGAGTCAGAAAAAACATAAGCAATACATAGAATTAGTTCGCGAGCTTTCGGTTCAGATTAATGAATCTAATAAAAAACATGAGCAGTTTATTGAGATAAAAAATGAGGCGCAAAGAAATCACGAAAAAGCAGTAGAATTACGCTCAAGAATTATCTCAATCCGTGGCGAGAAGAGAAAACAAAGAGAAGATGCAAAGCGCGCAATTATTGAACAAAACAAGATGGCAAGAAGTGCCGTTCTTGACGAGAAAAAATTAGGTGAGATCGCGGATAAATCTGTTTTAGCACTCAAAAAGGGCCAAAAAATCACCTTGTAATTTTTTAAATAATCGTTTTTAAACGAACAAAAAATCGGCAATTATAAATATCACTTATTTTTTGTCGCAGTTTGGTAAGTGATTATGGAAGATATTGGGATTGTTAGTTATGGATCTTATATACCCAGATTTAGGATAAAAACAGAAGATATTGCCTCCGTTTGGGGTAAAGACGGATCGGCTATTGAGAAAGGTTTAGGAATTAAAGAAAAATCTGTGCCATCAATTGATCAAGACACCGCAACCATAAGTGTTGAAGCAGCTCGAGCTGCAATTCGAAGGTGCAATATAAATCCGCAGGATATAGGAGCTATTTATATCGGAAGTGAATCTCACCCGTATGCTGTTAAACCAACGGGAACCATTGTTGGAGAAGCTATTGGCGCCACTCCAAATTTAATGGTAGCAGACTATGAATTTGCATGCAAAGCAGGAACTGCAGGTGTTCAATCTTGTACTGCAATGGTAAAGGCCGGTTTCATAAAATTTGGATTGGCAATTGGTGCGGATACTTCTCAAGCTGCACCGGGTGATGCATTGGAATTTTCGGCTTCTGCTGGAGGAGCAGCATTTATAATTGGAAAAGAGAAAGTTATTGCAAATATTAATCACACCTGTTCATTTACAACAGATACTCCAGATTTTTGGAGGAGGGCGGAAAGAAAATACCCCTCTCATGGAGGTAGGTTTACTGGAGCTCCTGCATATTTCAAACACGTTACAAGTTGTGCACAACAACTTATGGAGAAAGCAGGTACCAAACCAAAGGAATATACTTTTGCGATATTTCATCAGCCTAATGGAAAATTTCCAGTCCAAGTAGCTAAAATGCTAGGATTTTCATACGATCAAATCAAACAGGGTCTTATTGTACCTTATATTGGCAACACTTATTCAGGTGCTTCACTTGTTGGACTTGCATCTGTTTTGGATGTTGCTAAACCTGGCGATCGAATATTTTTGACTTCTTATGGATCAGGGGCTGGTAGTGATGGATTTGATATTACTGTTACTAAAGAAATTTTGAATCTTAAAAGGGAAAAGGCACCATCTGTAATGTTTATGGTAAATGATAAGGAATACATCGACTATGGCAAATATGCGAAATATACAGATTTATTATACTGGGAGTGAGAAAAAATGAGAGATGTTGCAGTTATCGGAGTTGGGCTTACAAAATTTGGTGAATTGTGGGATAAATCCTTTCGTCAGTTGATATCTGAAGCAGGAGCAAAGGCGATACTAGATTCAGGTATTGAAGGAAAAGATATTGATGCAATGTATGTGGGCTCAATGAGTTCTGGTAGATTTGTAGGTCAAGAACATATTGGTGCTTTAGTTGCCGACACATCGGGATTTTCCTTTATGCACATTCCTGCAACTAGAGTAGAGGGTGCATGCGCTTCAGGTGGCCTTGCATTTAGAGAAGGTTATTTTTCAATTGCTTCTGGAATGAATGATATTGTTGTCGTTGGCGGAATCGAAAAAATGAATGATGTTGGAGGGTCATCTGCAACTGAAACCCTTGCAACTGCTGCAGATCAGGAATGGGAGGCTTTTTTTGGAGTTACCTTTCCGGGTCTTTATGCAATGATTGCATTGCGCCATATGCACGAATACGGTACAACAAAAGAGCAACTTGCTCAAGTGGCGGTTAAAAATCATAAAAACGGTGCTCTGAATCCATATGCACAGTATCAAAAAGAAATCACTATTGAACAAGCAATGAATTCTACAATGGTTGCCTATCCGTTGGGCTTAATGGATTGTTCACCTGTAACAGATGGTGCTGCATCAGTTGTTTTATGCGCTGCTGAAAAGGCTAGGCAGTACTGCCAAAAACCAATCAAAATTATTGGTTCTGGACAAGGCTCTGATACATTGGCACTACATTCACGACGTGATATCTGTACGTTGGATGCAACAGTGCACGCTGCAAATATGGCGTATAAACAGGCAAAAATAAATCCTAAGGATATCGATCTTGCAGAGGTACATGATTGTTTCACCATTGCAGAAATATGTGCAATTGAGGATCTTGGATTTGTAAAAAAGGGAGAAGGCGGAAAGGCCGTTGAAAATAAAATCACAACATTGGATGGAACAATGCCTGTAAATACTAGCGGAGGTCTTAAATCAAAAGGTCATCCAGTCGGTGCTACGGGTGTTGCTCAAATTGTTGAAATTGTTACACAGTTGAGAGGCGAAGCAGGCCGAAGGCAGGTTAAAGATGCCCGAATAGGCCTAACTCATAATGTGGGCGGATCGGGTGCGACTTGCGTTGTTCATTTACTGGAGGCGGTTTGATATGGATTCAAATGTAGCTAGATTTTGGAGACAGATACCGCAGCGTTATAATCTGATTGGAAATCAGTGCGGATCATGCAATAAGATATTTTTTCCTCCTCGTGAGTCATGTCCCTATTGCAGAAGAAAAAGTATGGAAAAAATGCACCCTTACCAACTGAAGGGAAAAGGTGAAGTTATTACTTATACCATAATTCATGTTGGACCCAAGGATTTTGAAGAACAAGTTCCATATCCCATAGCAATTATTAGGATGGATGAGGGACCACAAATAACAGGGCAAATTGTTGACTGTGATTATCACAAGGTAGAGATTGGTATGAGGGTGGAAACTACTTTTCGCAGAATTCAGGAGGATGGCTACACCGGTGCGATTTATTATGGTTACAAGTTCAAACCTTGCTCAGTGGATTAATTCAATAATAATTTAATAAAACAGCCTAAGTTGCCTTATACTTCTGCTTATTTCGAAAACTATATAACATGTTGACGATATATTTATCGGCATTATTAGTAAAAATAATTAAAGTCATCCTAATAAAATATTTAGGTGATATTTATGAATATTAAAGGAGCATTATCAGAAAAAATTGCAGGGGAAATAACGCTAAGTCCAAAACCTGGACAAACCATTCGAAAATGGAGAAATATTTTTAGAATAAATCAAACCGAGCTTGCAGAACACCTAAAGCTTTCACCAAGTGTGATTAGTGATTATGAATCCGGTAGAAGAAAATCTCCAGGTATACAGACAATAAAAAAGGTTATCGAGGCAATGCTAGAAATTGATAATAAGCGTGGAGGTAAAACGGTTCGTCAATACAATTCTATGTTAAAAACGCAGGATGGGATTATTGAAATTAGGGAATATCCTTACTCTATTAGTGCTGAGGATTTTATTAAGGCTATTTCAGGAAATGTTGTCACTACAAAGGGTGTTGGCCTAAAGAAAAATGTAAAAGGATTTACCCTTGTTGATAGCATAAAAACAATCGAGACAATTAACTCAGTAGATTATGCAAGTCTTTATGGTTGGAGTGCCGAGAGAGCCCTGGTTTTCACTGGAATAACCTACGGTAGAAGCCCTATGATTGCGGTAAGAGTCCATCCGGTGAAACCTACGGTTGTTGTTTACCACAAACCTGGTGCAGTTGATACTTTAGCAATAAAGCTTGCAGAAAGAGAAAACATTCCTTTAGTTGTTACAAATTTACCCTTGGATGACTTAAAAAGAAAATTGATATCTATTGGAGAGAAGTAACCAATGGATTTGATGGGTCTTTGTAGCAATTGTGGAAAACCAGGTGCAATGCATACGTGTATTTTGTGCGGACGACTTGTTTGTAGCAATTGTTTTGATAGCCAGAACATGGTTTGCATGCAATGTAAAGTTGGAAAAAGGCAATAATAACTAATTTTTTCTTCAGTTAGCTATACATAAATTAATTGTATTTAGAAATATTAATCTGGCCTATCTAGAAAAAAATTCAAATATAAGGTTTCCACACTAGTATAAAATATTAATTAACAAGAATTTAATTAGAAAGTATTATTACGTTAATTAACTATATAAAAAATACAGAATAAAATTATGATTCAGGTTAAAGAAAAACATTGAATAATAACTTTGTAACAATGCTACAAAAAAATTAAGTCGATATTATGTTGAAATCACTTGGACAGTTAATTGAAAAAAGACCGTGGTTCGTAATCACAATTATATCGTTGATAACTGTTGGATTTGGTAGTTTACTCCCTGCACTCGAAATGCAGACATCGATGGAGAATTT
>JAFGPP010000062.1 GCA_016936135.1 Thermoplasmatota archaeon | reverse complement strand
GGAACCAATGGTACGGCCCCTACCCGGTAGGCGGGAACTACTGGGACGACTACTTCAACGGAACCGATCAATATCACGGTGAAGGCCAGGACATTCCCGGCGGGGACGGCATATGGGACGAACCGTACATCATTTCGGGGTCAGGCAGAATAGAATGGTATCCATTTGTGGACTTTGACGGGTGGAAGAACCGGTCCGTCGGCCCGAGAATAATGTGTTTTGGGGATTTGAACTGGGAATTGCGACCCGGGTCGGTAAAAACAACCTCGTTTTACATTCAAAATATCGGTTCTTCAAATACAGAACTATCCTGGGAGATTGCAGAACATCCTGAATGGGGCGATTGGACTTTTGAGCCTCAAAGTGGTAAGGGCTTAAAACCGACGGACGGAATGCGGGAAGTGACAATTACGCTGACCGCACCGGATAAATTCTTAAAGGAATTTACCGGGCCTGTAAAGATCGTCAATTCCGATGACGGGAGCGACTGCTTTGTTTTCCAGTCAAGTCTAAAAACATCGAAAAGCAAGCCATTTAATCCACTCTGGCAATTATTGGAACGATTAATTGACTACTTTCCAATTTTGGAATATTTTTTGCAATTAACTGGTTAAGTTTTTAAAATATGTCGATAATTTAATAATAAAATTTAAATAATTATAATTAGATTGTATATATGGTATGTTGAAAAAAGAAAGAAGGTATTTGGTATCTATCTTTCTTTATGGTTAAGGCATTGGAGATATTTGATATCTACCAATTGCCACCTAAACATACCTTTTTAGAAATCAACCGCAAGATTTAATCCATTTTTTATATTTCCAATTGGTAATGTGGCAAGATACTGCATTAGCAATAATAAATTTCTGTTTTGTGCTTACTCTCATTCCTGCCATTTTAAGAAATTTCAAACTAAAGGATACCAATAGTCAATCTTTGTATACATGCCTTCCTACAGCAATTTTGCTTACAATTGTTGCATTTATTTTTATTACTATTGATCTTTTTTATAGCAGTATTACAACTGGTGGAACGGCCATTGCCTGGTATATTCTTACTTATCAAAAGATAAAATATTCTACAAAGTAATTTTTTATTTTATTTGCATAATAGCTTTCGCAAAATTTTTTTGCAACTTATTGTTAGACTAACGTTAATGGTAAATGTTATAATGTGTGTAGGAAACAGAGATGGCGGAGACGATGCCATAGGTCCATACATTGCAGATAAATTAAAAAAAACCAAACACGATTTTGCTGTGTTAGATTGCGGAACTGTTCCCGAAAACTTTACCGCAGATGTAAAGAAATACAACCCAAATTATGTAATAATTATTGATGCTGTTGAAATGAATCTTAAACCTGGTGAAATTAGAATTATGAGAGGGGATAAGATAAGTGAAATGCACATTAGCACACATGGAATTCCACTTTCAATTTTGATGAAATATCTAAAACAATATGTTAATCAAGTAATTTTAATAGGAATACAACCTGTCAAAATGACAGGAAATATAACCAGGCCAGTAAAAAATGCTGCAAACGAATTGATTGAAATTATAAAAAATGGCAAAACAGATATTATTCAGATTTTATAGCTTCCATAGACTTTTTTAAACTTTCACCTATAACCAATGCTAGTGATAAAATGGGTGAAATGAAAGATTCAGTAGACAATGTTATGAAAATGATGGCAGAGCTATCTAAAAAGCAATCCGCAACAATGAGGGATTTTAAATCATTCATGGGCAATGTTTTAAAAGAAGGTGTTCTTGACACAAAAACAAAAGAACTTATTGCAATCGGAACTTCAATTACCGCCAGATGTAAGTACTGTATAGCTATTCATGTCCAAAAGGCACTTGCGGCAGGTGCAACACAAGATGAGATTCTTGAAGCAGCCACAGTAGCAATATTAATGGGTGGCGGTCCTGCAATGACATATGTCACAGAAGTAAAAATGGCCCTTGATGAGTACCTTAATCAATAAGGATATTTCTTCCCTAGAACTTCGGTTGATGATAACGCTGCTTTTGCACCTTCAGAGCATGCAGTTATTACCTGTCTTAGGCCACCAGTGATATCTCCTGCAGCGTATACTCCTTTTACATTAGTTCTACCATCTTTATCCACTATAATAAAACCTTTATCATCCAGTTTAACTCCAAGATTTTTGGCGATTTCATTCTGCGGTAATTCACCAACTGAAATAAAAACACCGTCAACTAGCAATTTTTTATTTTTATTTTCATTAATATCACGGATTTCTAAGTGTTCTACTTTTTCTAAACCATTAATAGATGCCACATGTGTGCTGTAGATTATTTTTACTCCCTTATCTATCGCCTCATCCTGATAGGCTTTTTCGGCTCGAAGTTGCTCGCGCCTGTGAATAAGATAAACCTCATCACAACCAATTTGTTTAAGATAAATTGCCTCGATAAGAGCCGTGTTGCCACCACCTACAACAGCCACCTTTTTACCCTTAAAAAAGAAACCATCGCAGGTTGCACAGTAGGATACACCCTTGCCAGAAAGTTCTGCTTCACCGGGAGCATTAAGTTTTCTATATTCTGTTCCAGTACACAATAATATTGCCTTAACCTCATAGTTTTTTTTACTAGTTTCAACAGAAAAAATATCGTTTTTATTTGAAATGTTTTTAACTTCCTCGTTGAAGTGAATATTTGTATATTTGCTTGCATGCTTCTTCATTTTTTCAGTTAAATCCATACCTGATACAGATTCAAAACCAGCATAGTTTTCAATATTTGGAGATAAAGCTGCAAGACCCCCTCCAATGCCCTTTTCAATAACTATTGTTTTCAACCCTGCTCTTACTGCATAAATTGCAGCAGAATATCCTGCAGGTCCTGCCCCGATTATCGCAAGTTCGTAATCCATGTTTATTCCTCATAAAAGATGTGTATTTAATTTTGTGGTATTGAAAGGTCTTTTTTAATTTAAATTTCTATGTTCCTCTCAAGAAACATTCTTTAAAATATGGCTTAATTTTTTGAAGCATTTGATCAAGTTCTGTAACATCATATGGTTTTACATTATCAAATTTTTCAGATAGGTGAAAAGCGTCATCTTTAAATTGTTGCAGGTAAAATTTCTTTGACCCGTCCAACCATTTAGCAATTTCAACAATGTCTTCGGAATCCAACAAACCTGGAACTACTGTTGTTCTAAATTCGTAATCAGGTACATTGTTCTTTATTATTTGAATGGACTCATCAATCTTGGATACGTCAACATCAACGCCCGAGATTTTTTTGTATTTGTTTTTTGGTGCTTTTACATCCATTGCAATATAGTTCACAAGTTTTTTATCCAAAAGTTCTTTTAGTTTTTCAGGAAAAGTACCATTCGTATCAATTTTTATTTTATAACCTATTTTTTTAACCTTTTCACAAAACAAGCCTATATCTTTCTGAAGAAATGGCTCTCCGCCAGTAATTACAAGCCCGTCAATTACATTTTTTCTTTTCTCTAAAAAACTAATTATTTCTTCTTCAGAAATAATGCTAGCGGTTTTCTTTACAAGATCAGCATTATAGCAGAAAGGGCAGTTAAAATTGCAGCCAATTGTCCAAATAATTGCACTAATTTCATCAGGATAATCCAGCAGTGAAGTTTTTTGAAAACCACCTATTTTCATTTCGATCCTATTTTTCTTTCATATCATATACTTTACGGTCTTCAAACTCTTGTTGTTTACCAAGATTCCATTGTTTAACAGGTCTTAGATACCCAACAACTCGAGAGTAGACTTCGCACTCTGTTCTTTTTTCTTCAATATTTTTTTCCATTTTTTACCTCCTAGCAATTACTTTAACCTTTTTATTATAGCCAATTTCTTCATCACACTTTGGACAATATTTGTGTTCGCCTGCTATATAACCATGTTTTGGGCATATGCTAAACGTAGGTGTAATGGTATAATACGGCAATGAATAGTTTTCAGAGACTTTTCTTACAAGTTTTTTAGTTGCCGTTGGATTTGGTTCGTTTTCTCCCAAGTATATGTGTAAAACTGTTCCACCAGTATATTTGGATTGCAGGCTATCTTGTAAGTCCAGGGCCTCAAACACATCTGTAGTGAAACCTACTGGAAGTTGTGTGGAATTTGTGTAATATGGTTCGATATGCCCGCCGTTTCCGTAATACTCTTGATTGTATGTTCTAATCTCCGGATATTTTGCCTTGTCTATTCTTGCAAGTCGATAGCTGGCGCCCTCGGCTGGTGTTGCCTCTAGGTTAAAAATATCGCCGGTTTCCTCCTGGAAATCTGCCATTTTCTCCCTCATATAATCAAGGACTTTTTCTGCAAACCTTTTACCTTCAAGATCTCCAATACTTTTGTTCATAAAGTTTAGCAAGCCATCATTCATTCCAATCAGACCAATTGTTGAGAAATGATTCTTCCAGAACTCTCCAAAGGTTTCCTTTACATCACTTAAATAAAAGCGGGAATATGGATGCAGACCTGAAAAAGTTAGATTTTCAATTACTTCACGTTTGATAATTAAGCTTTCTTTGGCTAATTCCATTAAATTATCAAGTCTTTCGAAAAAATCTTTTTCATTTTTAGATAGATACCCAAGTCTAGCCATATTTATTGTTACAACGCCAATGCTACCAGTCTTTGGATTTGCGCCAAACAAACCGCCTCCTCTTTTTTTAAGTTCGCGGTTATCAAGCCTAAGACGACAATTATGAGTCAAAATACCAGTTGTACCAACTGTAAAAACAGGTTCACCGTCTTTAACTTCAAAACAATAAGCACTACTATTTTTAATTGGTAAAATTTCTTTTATTTTTACCCATAATTTATCGTGTTTCTTAAACCATATATCACCATAGTTTTGTCTATTTAATTGATAAAATAAAACCGAATAGTTTGGTTCTTTTCCTAGTCTTCCTTCTCGTTCGTCTTTATAAATACTAGTTGTTGTCCCCATTGTTGCCGCTAACATGTTTAATGTTTCGACCATTTTTGGTGAAGAAGTATAAATTCTGTTTCTATTTCCTCCATCTGTATCATAATGACCTTGAATTACTCCTTTTCTAAATTCTTTACTGGAAGTAAATAGTCTAGAGGTATAGTGTTTGTCTCTTTGTTTATCTGCAACATAATCCCTGCATAAACCTACAGCAGCCTTAGAATGTATCTTTAAAGTTGTCAGTTTTTTACCATCATAATTACTGATTGTACAGTGTGCACCAAACTGGTCTATTGCAATTTTTTCAAGTTTTTTAATGACATCTGGTTTTAGTTCTTTTTCTAAAGAAAATACTACGGAACCATCACCATCTAATGAACCATCTCCTGCATAGGCTCCTACAAAATAGCCCAGTTCCTCCGAGCCGCCTTCTCCAACATATTCATTAAGTGAATATGGTAGATACATACCAGGTTCCAATTCTTTTGCTTTCAATACAATTTCATTTTCGTCATTTGGATTTTTTAAAATGAAGTTTTGATGATATTGAGACATTTTAATTTCATGTCCGTTTTCAAGAATGATATTAAGCATCTTTTGATTGTCCCATTTATTGAATTTTCCTTTGATGAATTTTCCATTGCTGTAAATCTCGTATTCGTCTTTATGCCCGTTTCCTTCAAAGATATTTCTAATAGAAGAGTATTCAACTCCTCTGCCTCTTGATGATTTAATTAAAACTTTTTCGTCTCCTGCGAGAGGGCACATAGATCGAGCATCATCAGGTTTCATATCTGAATTAATAAAGTTGGAAAAATATGGTATTCCGTATTTAGCAGTCATCTCCCATATAGGAGCAAGTTCATCGCTTTCCCAGTCAAAATCTTTTGTTATATTGTATGTTGGAATTGGAAAGGTAAAGGGTCTTCCTTTTGCATCTCCAGTATGCATTATTTCTGCAAATGCATGATTTATCATGTTCATTTCATCAACAAAATCATTGAAGGTTTCATCTCTTAATTCTCCACCAATTATTGCTGGTTCCTCTATCATATAGGAAGGAACCGTCAAATCCATTGTAATATTAGTAAACGGACTTTGAAAGCCTACACGAGTTGGAACGTTCATATTGAATAAAAATTTCTGCATTTCTTGTTTGACTTGTTTATAGTCTAGACCATCAAAGTGGATGAATGGAGCCAAAAGCGAATCAAAGTTTGATAGAGCTTGCGCACCAGCCGCTTCACCCTGCAGGGTATACAAATAATTAACTATCTGCATTAATGCAGTTCCAAAGTGTTTTGCTGGTTTGCTTTCAATTTTACCCGAGACTCCACGAAAACCTAGAAGAAGAATATCCTTTAAATCCCAGCCCACACAATATGCACCGAGTGTACCAAGATCATGCAAATGATAATCTCCATCTTTGTGAGCTTTACCAACTTCTGGCGGGTAAATTTTGTTTAACCAATAATTACTAATAATATTCTCAGTAGCATATACGTTTAACCCCTGAAGGGAATAACTCATGTTTGAGTTTTCGTTTACCTTCCAGTCCATCATTGAAAGATATCCATCTACAACGTCGATATCTTTGAGAAGTCCACCTACTTCACGTATATCTTGATGTTGCTTTCTATATAAAATATAGGCTTTGGCAGTGCGAGCATGGCCTTCTTCAATTAAGACTTTTTCAACTGTATCCTGAACTTGTTCGACAGAGGGAATTTCTCCTTTTTTTAGGTTTTTTCCAAGCATTTCTAAAACTTTGTCAGTAAGTTCGGCTGCTTTTCTGTAATCCTTTCCACCTACGGCTTGAGCAGCTTTCCAGATCGCATCAGTTATTTTGACAGGATTGAAATCTGCAATTTTTCCATCTCTCTTTCTAATTTTTCTTATCATTTTGAAATCTTTTCCCCCATCACGTTTTGTTTTGCAAGGTTTTTAATTTCCTCTTCAAAGCTTTCAATATCAGCAAAGCTGCGATATACAGATGCAAAGCGTATATACGCAACATGATCGATTTCCTTTAAAGCATCCATTACGTATTCACCTATCTCGTTACTTTCAATTTCTTCTTTACCAGTTTTTCTGATTTTATCCTCAACAGATTCTATCATTTCATCGATTTTTTCGTGAGGCACCGGCCTTTTTTCGAGTGCTTTCATGACACCATTTTTGATCTTGTTTCTATCAAATTTCTCTCTTCTTCCATCTTTTTTTACCACATATATTGGTGTAATTTCTATATACTCGTAAGTAGTAAACCTACGATTACAGTTTAGGCACTCGCGTCTACGTCTTATTGTATATACTCCAGTGTCTCTGGAATCGGTTACTTTTGTTTCGTTATTATGACAATAAGGACACTCCATTAATTTCTCTCCGGATAGTTATAAGATACAATATATTGTATATTAGAGTACCTTCCCTACATTATATAGTATGTATTTGTTCCTTTTAAATCTTTCGATTTTCAAAAAAAATTAACCTTAAAATTACTTTGAAAAGAATGATTTAAATAGAAATTAATTTTACTTCATTAACAATTTTTTCCACTAATTTTTCTGGGTCTATTAATTTTTCATTCTCAAGTAACATATCAATTTTTGCTTTAGTCGAAGGTTTTTTTGGTACAGCGCTGCATGCCAAAGATGGACGAATTGATAATTCGTATGTTTTAATTTCCTTGGCAATTTTTATGATTTCTTCCTTATCAAAACCAATTAAGGGTCTTAAAATTGGAATATTGACAATTTCTTCGATTGCCGCAATGTTTTGAATTGTTTGAGATGCGACCTGACCAAGGGAATCACCCATCACTATTGCATCAGCATTTTCCCTAATCGCAATTTTTTCCGCGTATCTAACAAGCATTCTTTTACAAAAAACACATGTTAAACGATTTTCACAGTTTTGTTTAAAAATCGCTAGGGCGTATCCATGTGGTAATACATATGCCTTAATTTTCTTTGACGTGATTTTTTTAAGATGTTTTGCAATTAAGATGAAATTATCGATTTCTTTTTCGTCTGTGTAAGGTCTGATATCAGCATGCAACAATATGATTTCATCTGTCTTTTTTGAAATTAAATATGTCGCAACTGGAGAATCTATTCCGCTGGAGATCAAGGAAACTATTTTCATGATGTGTTGGTATCTATATAATCCAGATAGTCTTTTAGTCCACCAATGATTGGCAATACAACGATATCGGGAAGCTCGTACGAGTGAAATTGTTTTATTCTATCAATTGTTTTTTCAACATTTTTATCAACAGTTTTTGCAAGAATGAGAAATTCGTTTTCTTCTTCTATATTGCCCTTCCATCTGTAAACAGACTCGATGTTGGGAATAACATTGACACATGCAACAAGTTGTTCTTCCACCAATGTGTGCGCAATTTTACGTGCATCTTGAACATTATTTGTTGTGGTGTATACTATTGCTACCATAAGTCAACAAGTAAATACAATAATCATCATTTTTTAAGAGTTTGCTTCAATCAAAAGACGATTCATCTCGAGTTTTTCAATGGAGTCGATTACTCTTTCATAAGTTCCATAAAAAAGATGACTTCTACAATTACAATCACTACATCCAAAATTTGGAACTGATTTTAATTTCTTTTCTAATTTACCTGCGATATCACATTCTTTTCTGGTGTTGCTTTGCTTATAATAAACACTTTCGATTTTTGCGTGTTGTAAAAAATAATCAATGTGCCAATGCATCTTTTTCTGAGGATTCAGGTGTCTTTTGACACGTTGCAATATTCCATTAAGGGCTGAACCTACATATACATATAACCCATCTTGGAAAAATATTTCTCCTTTTTTTCCGACAAGGATATTTTTTTCACCGTTAAGTTTGATTACCAGCAAGTAGCTTCCTTTCATTTTATCAAAATCAATTTTTGTATTATGAATAAATAACAGATTGAAGAATCTGAGAAAGATCTTGCATAAATTTAGTCCTAATTAATTTTTTAGGGTTTCCTATTGAGTTCTCTAGATTTTTGTCAAAGTAAATTCCGCCGAGATATTTGAATCTAGTGTTAGCAAGTTTTTCTTTTGTAAATTTATTATTATTCATCTGCATGTTTTCAATTATTCCCAACATCGGGAGTTTCATTTCTTTTAAAATATCTAACAATTTACTAACTGCGCCATAGGCAACAGATGAGGGGGTACTTACTATCAAAAATTTAATTTTTGGTATGAATCTAATTATGTCCAGTGTTTCTTCACCGGTTCCGGGAGGCATGTCAATAATTAAAAAATCTAATTCTCCCCATTGAGTTATCGCAAACAATTCTAGAATAATGTTTGTAATGTCTACTCCACGAAATGGTGAAGGTTTATCTCTTGTAAAATACACAATTGACATAAAATTAATACCATGGATTTTTGGAGGAATAATTCCTTTTTCCTCATGAGGATATTCCTCCTTTAAACCTAGAATTATATGTTGTGAAGGCCCATGTAAATCCAAATCCAATAAACCAACTTTGTGACCTTTTTGTGATAAATATAAAGCAATTGATGATGCTGTTAGACTTTTCCCAACTCCACCTTTCCCACTTGCAACTGCAATAATTTCTTTAACATTTTTCAAACGTTTTTCTATTACGCTTGCCCTAATTTCCATAATTTTACTTTTCCCCCTCAATCGAAATTATAGATACTCCGCGCCCTGAATTAATCTCGAAATCGAGACTATTACATTTTGGACATCTCGTATGAACAAAAGCAACTTCAGGAATAAAATGGATTGATTCTGCATCGTCTTCATTCAATTTTTTTACCACATCTTTAAAAGACCAGATATAATTGCAAGAGT
Source organism: Thermoplasmatota archaeon (assembly GCA_016936135.1). Lineage (GTDB taxonomy): Archaea > Thermoplasmatota > E2 > DHVEG-1 > DHVEG-1 > JAFGPP01. Next base: position 30,793 of record JAFGPP010000062.1, on the reverse strand, counting down.
TGCATTTTAAAGTGCTTTTTTCATTTTTTATTGAAAATTTGACCTTTTTTAAAAAATCGTTTTGTGATTTGATTATTTCTTCTAATGCAAAATTAAAAATATCCTGCTCTATCTGCTGAAGTTCTCCGATACCTATCGTTATTTTAGTTAGTCTTTTAATTTTTTGTTTTTGTGCTTCCTCAATCGCGGCAGAAAGTACTGCTTCTGCCAGTGCCCATTCATGCATATAATATTGGTTAATGGGATATACTCCTTAAATTTTATTAAAATTTTTTAAATGAAAATCTATTTAAAAATTAATTTAATAACGTTAGGATGGAAAATTATACATTGGCGTTCTTAAAAATCATCTTTTGGATGCCAGGTGGATAGGAATGGCCAATATAAGCAATTCTACTATGATTGGAGAATTGACAAAAGCTTTATTCAGCGTAGTTGGCAGAAGAACATCTTTAAAAACAGCCGATGCAACAATCGGAACCTTGATTCGAACTCTTGAGGGAAGATTTCGTTTTCTTAAATCTATAGAAATTCCCGAACACAACCCAACGGACGAGAAATTTGATGTTCGTGTTTCAAACGACGTAAATAATATTCCACGTGATTTAATTGGAAAAGCAATCGAATCAATGATAAGAGTGGTTTATAGTGATCTAGATGAAAAGGCAGGACTTTACTTTATTACCGAATTGAAGGAATACGCAGGAAAAGATCTGACGGAAAGCATAATCCACAGTGGAGTTGATCTTGATCAGATACAGATTGAACAACACATAACATATAGACGATTAAAAAGAAAAAAAGATATTGAGAAGGCTGCAAAATCTGGAAAGTTAAATAAAAACAAGCCTGACAATTTAATTGGTTACACCTGGGATAATGTATCTGGCTGGAAGCATGATCCAAACAGCAAGTATTGCACTCTTTACGATAAACAAGGAAAGGTTCTTGACAGGTTAAATCTTGATAGGATTATACAGAATTACGTTGAGAAATTATCAGGTTATATTGAAGTTGACCCTGAAAAACTCGAAAAGGAAACACGCATCTATGAAAAAGATTACAATTTATTAAAACTAATGTTGGAAAGAGACATGGATGCGGAAACTGCAATGCACATGCTTGGTATATCCAGGGAGGATCTAAATGAGATGATAAGAAAATTATCTGAAATGGAGCTATTGCAATATGCAGATTATGATACTCTGGAATTAACAGATATAGGTGTAAGCTATCTCACCAAGAAGGAAGGGCAGAAAGGTAAAAAATAATATTAAGGAATTTAAAATTATCTTCTAGCTTAAAGTGAACAGTACAATTGTAAAAAAATTCGATAAATTAACTCGTATCTTAAAGTTAATGAATAGTGCTGCCATTGGATTTTCCGGTGGGGCAGATAGTACTTTTTTGTTAAAAGTTGCTTCAGAAATTCTTGGTAAAAAAGTACTGGCCATTACCGTAAATTTTGCATTAATAAAAAAATGTGAAATTGATCTAGTTCAAGATATTGCCAAGGATTTCAAAATTAAACACATTATTATAGATATTGATTTTGAACAAATTTCAGAACTAAGAGATAATAAAACTAATAGATGCTACTACTGTAAAAGGGAGATGTTCAAAAAAATAATTGCGATTGCCAAAGAGGAAAATAAAGATTTTGTTTTGGATGGAAGTAATTTCGATGATCTAAAGGACTTTCGACCTGGAATAAAAGCATTAAAGGAATTGGGTGTTAGAAGTCCACTTTTAGAGGCGGGTTTAACAAAACACGATATTGAAATCTTAGCGGAAAAAATCGGTATTAAAAATTATATAAGGTCGCCATCTGCTTGTCTTGCATCAAGAATACCATACGGAATTAAGATTACCATGGAAAATATAAAAAGTATAGAAAAGGCTGAAAGGTTATTGAATTCAGTTGGTATTAAAAACCCTCACGTCAGGTATCATAAAGATATTGCACGAATAGAAGTTGCAAAAAAAGATTTTCAAATCATTCTAAAGAACGCAAATCAAATAGTTGAAAAATTCAAAAATCTAGGATTTAACTATGTAACCCTTGACTTGGAAGGATATAGAACTGGTAGTTTAAATGAGGTACTTTAATGAAGAAGTTATTAGAAGAATATAAATCAGGAAAAATAACGCTTGAACAGATTTTAGAAGAGTTAAGATTTTTGCCTTATAAAAATCTTGATTTCGCAAAAATTGACACACATAGGTCACTTAGAAAAGGTTTTCCGGAAACAGTATTTTGTCAAGGTAAAACAAAAAGTCAGGTCGTAGAAATTATCGACACACTTTCAAAAACCGAACATAACATCCTTGCGACGAAGGCAAACAAAAATATCTATCATGAAGTTAAAAAAAACCACCCCAATGCAAAATATAACGATCTTGCTCGAACAATTACTATTGAACAAGAAACTACTATCCCAAAAAAAGGGAAAATATTTGTTGTTACAGCCGGTACATCAGATATACCGGTTGCAGAAGAAGCCATTGTAACAGCGACCCTGATGGGTAATTCAGTGGAAAAGCATTACGATGTTGGTGTAGCAGGAGTACATCGTCTTTTGGATATCAAAGATAAATTGTTTCAATCAAATGTGATTATTGTCGTTGCTGGTATGGAAGGGGCTTTAGCAAGTATAGTTGGTGGACTAACATCAAAACCTGTAATTGCAGTTCCAACAAGCGTGGGATACGGTGCAAGTTTCAAGGGTATCGCCCCGCTTCTCACCATGTTAAATACTTGTGCTGAAGGAGTTGTTGTCGTTAACATCGATAATGGGTTTGGTGCTGGATATTTTGCCAGCATAATAAATAGGTGATCTAGAAATGTATGTTGCTTTTTTCGATTGTTTTTCAGGTATTGCTGGCGATATGATTCTTGGAGCACTTTGTGATCTTGGAGTTGATGGGGAATTTATAAAAAAACAGTTGAAAAAAATTAATATTTCTGGTTACGCAATTGAAATAAAAAAGATTAAAAAAAATCAAATAAGTGCAATAGATGTTTATATATCAGTTAAAGAAAAACAGCATCATCGTAGTCTTTTAGATATTTATGACGTTATAAATAATAGCGATTTGGACAACGATGTAAAAGAACTAAGTAAAAAAATTTTTAACCGTCTTGCTGAGGCAGAAAGCAAGATTCACGATATAGAAATTGAGAATGTTCATTTTCATGAAGTAGGTGCAATAGATTCAATTATTGATGTTGTTGGTGCTGCAATCTGTTTGAAGAAACTTGGTGTTGAAAAAGTGTTTTGTTCAGATCTACCACTTGGAAAAGGTTTTGTAAAATGTTCTCATGGAATAATTCCGATTCCGGCACCTGCCACTCTTGAACTTTTAAAAAATGTACCAGTTTATCAATCGGTTGCAGATCATGAAATGGTCACTCCAACAGGGGCAGCAATAATTACAACTATTGCAGAAGTTTTTGGCAAGATGCCACCAATGAGAATTACTAAAATCGGTTATGGAGCAGGAAAAATCAAAAGTAGTCAACCTGGTCTTCTCAGAGTTTATCTAGGAATATTAGAAAAGTAAGAAATTTCTGATTTTGTATTTTTTATTATGAGTTGCTACAATTAAAAATTAGATTAAAAACTATACTTATGTTAATCTTACCACTTTAATTATCCACATTTTTATCTATCGGGATGGGGGAACATAAGGACATTATCTTTGAAAAAATTTATATTCGTGCCACTTTTACCTGTAAAACGTGTTATTATGACTGAAAAAATAACTAGATTTGGAGTGTCAATAGAGCCAAATCTTTTAAAAAAATTTGATCAATTAAACAAAAAGGAAGGTTATAATAATCGTTCAGAGGCCATCAGAGATCTAATACGTAAAAGCCTGATATCAGAAAAAACTAAAAACCCCGAAGAAGAAACAATAGGCACCCTTACAATAATTTATGATCATCATGTTGGAAGTTTGACTGATAGACTTCTAGATTTGCAGCATGATCATACTAAAGAAATACTCGTTACAACACATGTGCATATAGATCATCATAACTGCCTGGAAGTAATAGTATTAAAAGGAAAACATGGCAATATCAAAAAACTTGCAGATAACATCAAAGCTTTAAAAGGAATAAAAAACGGGGAGTTGGTCACAACAAAGAGCGGATTGTAGTTTTTAGTCTTTTACCGCCTTGTTTAAGTCTATTAAAAATTTTTTAACATCCACGCCATGAACCATCGCAATATCACTAATTTTTTCAAAGGAAGATGCAATACAGCCGATGCAGCCCATGTTATACTTTGAGAAAACTCCGATAGTTTCAGGATATTTGTCGATTACTTCTCTTATATTCATGTCTTTAGTTATCTTTTCATTAGTCATTATTTATACCATTATTAACAGTCTTTATTAAATTTTTTCGTATGATATCATATTTAACAGTACAGAAAATCAGAAATAAATGATAAGTTAATGAATTAATTAAATATCGAACAAAACTTGTACATGGTATGGATGTTTATTTCTAACCTCGAGAATATGGTAAGTTACCGCTTTAATTTCCATACCAATTTTATGTTTTGATATGTCGAATTTTTCGCCAAACACGTGGGCTGTAAGTCTGAATTTTTTATCATCCAAGATAACATTAAAAAAATTAAAGACCAAATTTTTTGCTGTATTTAAAAAAAGCAGCTCTCCCAACCAATCTACAAGCAACTGCTCCAAATCATTTGCTTCCAACTGGATTTCGTATTCACCAACAGATTCGATTTCAGAATTATCAGCAATTATGTCAAACATTGCCTTTGCTGCATTTGCAAAAGCTTCTGAAAGTGATTTACCAAATGCTTTAACACCAATATCTGCAGTGTGTTCAATTATTTCATATTCCTTCAGATAGATGCCTCCGAAACAATTTTTCTACAATTGCAGTCCTTTTTCTCATTTATCGATTTGATAGCATTTTCTAAAACCTCAGATACTATAGGTTCCAACTTGCCATATACAGACGATATTTCATTTGCCGCTAGACGATTCTGAAGTCCTGCTGCCATGTTACACACAACGCATAAAGATGCATAGCAGATACCTACCTCTCGTGCAAGAATTACTTCTGGAACATTTGTCATCCCAACAATGTCTGCCACTTGAGAAAATATTTTAATTTCTGATACAGTTTCTAATCTTGGCCCCTCTGTACAGAGGTATACCCCATTTGAGTGGATGACTATTTTTTTAATTTCTTTGCATTTTGAAATAAGAAGTTCTCTAAGGGCAGGGCAAAAGGGAGAAGACATATCGACGTGTACTCTTGAATCATCAAAAAAAGATGGTTTTCTTAATTTAGTGTTATCAACAAAATCGTGTGGAATTACAAAATCGCTAGGCTTTATTTTCGTCTTCATTGATCCAACGGTACCGACTGAAAAAATACAGTCAATATGACAAGAATTAAAAGCCTGAATATTTGAATGATAATTTATTTTATGAGGGGGGATATTTCCATTTTCACCATGTCTATTTATAAAAAACAAGTCATGCCCATAATTTTTTGAGATTTTTACTTTAACTTTGTCATAAGGAGTTTCAACTGACAATGACTCTGGATTTTTTATAAGGGCGGGCATTTCATGCCCGCATATTATCCCGATTTTCAATACAAACCACCATCGCAAAGGGCAATAAAATTTACAAACATACACACAGAAAACGTTTAGCCCTATAAAGCCATAACTCTCCTCATGAAAGTTGCTGCATTATTTTCAGGTGGCAAAGATTCCGTTTTTGCCGTTTATATTGCAAAGCAGTGGGGCTGGAATATAACTCATTTGATTGCTATGTTTCCGGAAAAAAAGGACTCATGGATGTTTCATTCAGTAAATATCCATCTTACAAAATTACTATCGATTGCAATAGGTATTCCGCTTTTAAGAATGCAGACCAAAGGAGAAAAAGAAGATGAGTTAAACGATCTTAGGAATCTTTTAGGCTCAATTCCCATAGATGGGGTCATCAGTGGAGCGATAGCCTCAGAATATCAACGTACGAGAATCGAAAGAATCTGTCATGAACTCGGCATTAATTCATACACTCCCCTTTGGCATAAAAATCAAAAAATGTTAATCAAGGATCAGATAGATGCGGGTTTTATAATAAAAATCGTTGGCATATATGCCAATGGATTTGACGAATCGTGGCTTGGCAGAACATTGGACCATAAAACATTAGAAGAGTTGGTAGAACTAAATAGAAAGTTTGCCATAAGTATTGCAGGCGAAGGAGGAGAATTTGAAACCCTGGTAATTGACGGTCCTAATTTTAATAGGAAACTTGTTTTAGATGAAATAGAAAAAATTTGGCACCGGGACAATGGTACACTGATTGTAAAAAAGGGACACTTGGAGTAATTAGTAAAGGATATAATTTAAATTTCTCAATTGCTGAATAAACAAAAATAATCTCTGATCTATGTTTTTTTCATTTGGTAATTCTTTTTGTAATATTTTTAATATGTCACCTACCTTTTTTTTACCATCGCAATTTTTCCACACAATCGAGCCTACTATATCAAATTTGGCCGTAAAATAGGGGTCTTTTTTGATTAGTTTACATAGCGAATTACCTGTTTTACTTTTGAATTTTTGAACTTTTATTTCAATTAAACCCTCGCTATTAACCGACCATTCAAAATCGCCACGCTTGGGATTGTATGATAGCATTTCTTCGCGGGTTGGTAATCTATATTTTTCACTTTTGTTTATTAGCAAATATTTCCCTCAATGGGATATACCATAGCAGGATAGCAATGAATATGAAGATTAGCATCGCTGGAACTATTGGGGCGAAATCAAATATCGCTAGATTAATACCGCCGATTATCAGGAAAGCGACAATTACACCCATTAAAGCCTCACCTGCAATTAATCCCGCAGTAAGAAGAAGACCTGTTCTTATAATCTTTTCTTTAGGTTTGACATCTGTTTGTTTTATTGCTAGCTCCCATTCGCTTATCTCTTCTTCTTGAGCGCTACCAAATTTCTTGGAAATAAAACCATTTGTGACATGTCGTACAATACCGCCCAAAAATATTGGTACGCTTAGAGTAAAAGGGAGGTATATACCGATTGCCACAGGTAAAACCGGAAGATCAATTAAAATTAAAACAAAAGCTAAAACCATTCCCGCAAGAACAAATGGCCAAACCATGTCTCCCCCCAATACTCCTTTAACTATCCCAGACATTAGAAATGCCTGCGGTGCGGGTAAATCGGTACTTCCTATTTTATAAGCCTGATCAAGAGCAGATACAATCAACGCCAGAATTGGTGCTGCTGCAATTACTCCAATTATTTCAGCAATTTGTTGATTTTTAGGGGTAGCACCGATCATTTGACCGCAAGTCATTGATTGTAGAACGTCTCCAGATATTGCTGCCGCGCAACAGATAACAGCTGCTATCAAAATAGCAACACCATAAGCACCTAAATCACCAGATAAGCCGAAACCAAGTAGAATGAGTGATGTTATTAAAAGAACTGACACTGTAACACCAGAGATTGGATTATTAGATGAACCCAGCAATCCTGCCATATAACCGGCAATAGCGCTTGCAACAAATGCAAATAATATTGCAAATATTGCCATTATTCCAGATACAAGATAATTTTCAGATATCCAGGCATAAACCAGAAATACGGGTATTATTAGTGCACCAATGGTTAAAAAAACAAATTTAAAGTTTAAATCCTGATCAGTTCTCTTTTTTGCAGAAATTTGACCTCCCGTTAAGCCTGCAATTGCCTCCTTAATGCCTGCTGCAAGATTTGCTCTTAGTTTAAAAATTGTATACAATCCGCCGACAACCATTGCACCTACACCAATGTATCTGATGTAGCTGCCCCATATTTGGTAAAAACCCCAAATCATGCTTCCCATATCAAAATTTCCATTTCCGAAAGCAAAGGCGTCAGCGATTTGTTGTTTTGCCTCTAAAACAGTTAGACTGGGATCTGCACCTGGGACAGGCAAACCGGTTGCAAGTGCTATAAGGGGTGCAAGTATAACCCAGCCTAATAATCCTCCAACAAAAACAAAAGATGAAATTTTGGGACCAATAATCCACCCTACTCCCAAAAGAGCAGGTGATGTAGCAAGACCTCCGTACAAATATCCAGATTTTTCTCCCCCACCTATATTAAACTTACCAATATCTAATATATGGTGTATTGCCCCGCTAAATATCTTTAATGAGGTCTGGCCAAATTTAAAAAATCCTGCTATTATGACTCCAATCATAAGCCATATACCGCTTACGCCGCCGGAATCCTTTTTCTTTTTTGTTTTTTTATGTCCGTCCTCTCCCACTGTAGTGGTCAGGACTGCTGCAACTGCAACCCCCTCCGGGAAAGGTAAATCAGTTTTGATAATCAACGCCCTTCTTAAAGGAATCATCCATAAAACACCCAGTATTCCTCCAAGTAAAGCAATTATTGTTGTTTCAAAGTAATGTATTTCAGACCAAGTTCCCAGCAAAACCATGGCGGGAATGGTAAAAATAACACCTGCTGCTAACGCCTCTCCAGCCGCTGCACCCATCATTCCAATATTTACCTCTAAAATGGATCCCTTTAACGGTCTTAAAAGAGCAAATGCCATTACGGCACCAGGAATAACAGCAGAAACAGTCATTCCTGCATATAATCCAAGGTAAGCATTTGCAGAGCCTAAAATAATAGCAAGTAGAGCACCCACCAAAACAGCCTTAATCGTTAATTCTGGGATGGTCTTGGTCGCTGGTATAAAAGATTGAAAGTCTTCTCTGGATGACATAATATAATACCAAACTTAATAATATATTTACACGTTTATAAAACCATCGGTTTATATCTATTCCAACAGGAGAAAAATGATTTTTTGGATAAATTAAGAAATAATCCAAAGTAATATTTTTTTATATTTTTTAAAAAATTATTTTATAGTTCAACTGGGTATCTAGCTATCCCTGCAATCCCGTTAAAAGCAGAAAATAAAGAATCGCCTTCTTCACTGTCAATTGAGATAATTATGACCTTGCCTCCAGTTTTATCTGCCTTATCAGAAAGTTCATCAATTAGGTCAACTTTTTCAACAATTTCCATCAGAGTTGATTTATCACATTTTGAGCAATTTGGGGGGTTAAAAGTCTCTAATTCATCTTCATTTATTGTAATTTCTTTAGTATAATCACATGTAGAACATTTTAATTTTAATCTATATCTGCGAAGTTGCTCTGACAATAGCAAAGTATCTATTACTCCCATTTCTAGAGCTTTTCTTATTTGCTCTTCACCATAAATTGCAAGACTGCCCTCTGATTTAGTAACCTCCTTTAGAAATCTTTTCATTACCTTTTTTTCTTTTGCAATTTTCAATTCATCCATTGTTCCTGAGGCAGTAGTAACTAGTTCTTTTAAACCAAATTCGTCTGTATATCCAGTGTCAAACAGGTCGATTATTTTATCCTGAATCTCATAGTGAAGATAGTTTTCATCAACAAAATATTGTTTTGTCGGTCCCGGACCTCCCACTAAAATTCCTTTTAAATTCTCCTCGCCAAGAAATATCTCGCTTGCCTTTTCCCCACATTTTACAAACCATTCATGAGCAGCAATCTCAGTTAATCTTTCAAAACGACGCTGTGATTGACCACCTCTACCGTGTTTTCCGGGAACTTGAGAGGTCATATATTTCAATAATTCTGTTCTATTGCCCCTTAACAAACCAATGGTGCATTCCCTTCTGTCAATCAGAAGAAGCCCGTAAATTTCTCTCTCTTTTAACATTATTTCAAGAGGTTCAACATAAAATAGGGAGTCGCACCTGTAAAGATACGTGGTAATTGGCAACGGGGGCTCGATAACATGAGCAACCATTTCTGTTTGATCGCTTCCTATGCTTTTATGTCCAACAAAAAACACTACTCCATTTTCTGGAGGTTGCTTAAAATATTTGAGTCTACTTAATATCGATTCGATAGCGGATAATACATTTTTCCTCGTTGTTTTGGATTTTATGTTTTGTGACTGAGATTGTTCATTTTTCAAATAATTGCTGACATCCGATATTTGTTTTGATGGGGGCACATAAAGCGAAATTAATTCTGTATGTTTTCCTTTGCATTGCTTAAGTTCTTCAATTTTACGTTTTAAATCGTATTTTTGCCTTTCTGTAAGTTCGGCCATTTTTATCCTCTTTCATATCCCAAATTTAATTATTTATTCTGTCAAAAAGGTGTCCGTAAATATCCTGCTACAAATTTATAACTTGTCCGTCTTGAGGAGTATAAACTTCTGCTATTTCACTTAAGGGTGTTTCAAGTGCCTGCCTGTTATCACTATGAAACAAAACAATTTTTTCAGGTTGACAGCCTTTGGCAAAATCAATTAGTTGACTGTGCCCGGCATGCGCAGAAAAATCAAAATAGTGTACATCACACTGAACATCTTGAACGACGCCATAAAAATCTAGCTTTCCTTTCTCCATAAGTAATCTACTGTTGGTACCTGGCACCTGATAACCCGTGAGAATAACGGCACTTTTTGAATCATTTTTCAACTTGTTCATATAACTTAGAACTGGTCCACCGTCCATCATTCCACTAGAAGTAATAATAACCTCTGAATCTAAAGCCAATTTTCTCCCGTGATCAGAATGTATGAAATTAATTTTATTCAATGACTTTTTCAAGTCCTCTGCAGATCTGAGATATTTAGGATATTTTAAAAATATCTTTGATACTTTCCTACCTAATCCATCGTACCAAATGTTAAATCCCGAGTTTTTTAAAACCATAGCAATTTCCTGTGATCTTGCTACAGCAAAGGCGGGAAGAACAACAACCCCTCCTCTACCTGTAATTTCTTCAATTTTGTCCTTGAATTCTTTTTCCAGCTCTTTCCTTTCTTTTTCATGATCTCTGCCAGCATATGTACCTTCTATGCATAAAATATCACATTTAACAGGTTTTGTTCCTTTGACAAGTCTGGTATCAATAACATTAAGATCGCCTGTAAACAAAATATTTTTTGAACAAGTGAGTTCAAACATAAGTGATCCAGGTATATGCCCTGCAGAGTGAAATTTTAAATCAATTTCATCGCCTATTGATTTCTTATCCAATTTATCTACAGGAAAAATACTATTGTGAGCCTCTTTGATATCGGAGGAAGAATAGGGGATGGCATAGCCTTCCGATTTAGCAATTTTAATTGTGTCCTTGTGGAGAAGATTACTAATTTCACCTGTTAGTTGAGTTGTAAGTATAAACTGATCTCTTTCAGAACATAATGAAGGAATCATACCAGAATGATCAAGATGGGCATGAGTAAGCATTACCAAATCAACTGGCGGGGCAGGCATAGGAAACCCTGGTGGCTTACTTGGTTTCATCCCATATTCGAAAAGGAATTTATTTTCATTTGTTTGCAGAAGCATTGCCGAGCTGCCTACTTCGCTACTTCCACCGAGAAACTGAATTTTGATATCATCTGTCATACTGATTCTGTTTCGAAAAAAGATAAGGGGTTGATTAATGTTTGGTTATCAATTTTTTTTGATAATCAATCTAGATTCTTCCTTTCCTACAATAATGACCTTAGAGTTTGGCTCAATAACTGTATCTGAGATTGCCTCCCAATATTCACCTTTGTAAATAATAAATCCTGGTTTTTCTGGAGTTATTCTGTCAATAGTTCTGGCCTGCTCACCAAAAAATGTTCCAACAACCTTTTTTTTATTTCTAATCTGCAATATTTTATATAATAGAAATCCGAAAAATATTGCCACTAGTACAACAAAGGCAAGCAGAATCACTATTGCCGTTTCAACATATTCCATTGAAATCAACCATTCCTTGTTTGGATATACAGGAATAAGAAATATTGATCCTATCACAAGACATATTATACCACCTATTCCAATTATGCCAAAGCCAGGTGTTACAAATATTTCAACGAAGAGTAGTAGACAACCGATGATTAAAAAGATTATGCTCAGAGTTGAAATTGCAAATCCTGAGCCTACTAAAGATAAAAGAATAGCTATGACGCCAAAAACCTCAGCACCAAATCCAGGTGAAGATATGCCGAAAACCAATGCTAAAATTCCAATCATTAATAAAATAGAGGATAGTATGGGATTTGATAAAATTCTTTGAATTTGAATTCCAAATGATGGTGTAAATTGAATCTTTTTTGCGTTTATAGTATTTAGAGTCAAATTTCCCGCAGATGTCTTAACCTGGAAACCGTCAATATCATTTAACAAATCATCAATTGAATTAGATACATATTCAATTACTCTCAAATCATAGGCCTGTGTTGCATTTATATTCAGATTCTCTGTTACAAATTTTTCGACAATAGTGGAATTCCTTTTGTAAATATTTGCTCTTTCCGTTAACCATTCGACGAGAGCATTAATTATTTTAGAGTCGTTAATTACTTTTGTTCCCTCCAAAGTAATTTCTACAGGTTGACAAGACCCCATTATTGTATGATTAGCCATAGCTGCGATATGAGTGCTAATTAGCAAGTAAGTTCCAGCAGACCATGCTGTTGATCCACTTGGAAAAACATATCCAACAATGGGGATGCTGCTTTCAAGGAAAATATCTGCGATATCAAAGGTTTGCTGTTGCGCTCCTCCGGGAGTGTCTAAAATTACAATCAGTGCTTCTGCATTTATGCTATCGGCTTGGCGGATACTTTCTTTTATTATTTCAAGACTTGATTGATCAATAGTTCCCGTTAGTTCGACTAATAATACAGATGTATCCTGTGCATTTACATAGACTGAAGAAAATAAGGAAAAAATTAAAAGAAATAATATAGTTAATATTGAGGGTTTTGTTTTCATTCCACTACGTTTTTATTTACTGCTTTAGCAATCCCTGCCATCTTTCCCATTTCTCCACCTGGGACAACTATTAAATTCTTCTCTCTAGCGATTTCTGCAAGAGTCTGCAATTCTCTAAGTCGCATAGCAGCCGGAGTCTTTTGATAATATTCTGCTGCATCAGACATTTTCTTTGATGCTTGAAGTTCCCCTTCGGCAATTATTATTCTTGATCGTTTCTCTCTTTCTGCTTCAGCTTGCTTTGCAATTGCTCTGAGCATTTCGTCTGGTAATGCAACATCTCTTATTGTAACATTAGATACTTTTATTCCCCAGGGATCTGTACCTTGATCAATAATTGTTTGAAGGCTTTTATTTAGTTCTTCCCTTTTTGAAAGAAGTTCATCTAGAGTTTTTTGTCCTAAAACATCCCTTAATGTTGTCTGCGCAAGAAGGCTAGTTGCTAAATCATATCTCTGTACCTCAACAACTGCTTTTTGAGGATCTGTAATTCTAAAATAAACAACTGCATCAACATCAACTGTTACATTATCTTCAGTAATCACTCTTTGTTTTGGTACATCAATTACTCTAGTTCGTAAATCAAGTTTTATTATATTATCAATAATTGGAATGATAAAAACAAGACCAGGACCTTTGATGCCTAAAAGTCGTCCTAATCGAAAAATTACAATTCTTTGATACTCAGCCATAATTTTAATTGATGCTGATAATATTAGTAGTAGGAAGATTATGACAACAACCAGAACGTATTCCCACATTTTTTACCTCAATGTTTGGAAGAAATCATAGGTTATTAAGTTTTCTCTCGATTAATTTTATTGTAATTACAATAGTTTGTTAATAACGATTGCATTTTAAAACATTGTAAACAATTTTATGTAATGAAATTATTTACTGGTGCTGAGGAACTTACATATGTCAAAAATCACTAACATTAAGGCAAGGGAGGTCTTAGATTCCAGGGGAAATCCAACTGTTGAGGTTGATGTTATTACTAGTGACAGAGTTTTTAGGGCGATGACGCCAAGTGGAGCAAGTGCTGGTAGCCACGAAGCACTTGAACTTCGTGATAAAGATAGTCGTTATCTTGGAAAAGGAACTTTGAAAGCTGTTAAAAACGTTAACAAATTTATTGCACCAAAGATTAAGGGATTGGATTGTCTCCATCAAGATGCAATTGACAAGATTATGATCAAATTAGACGGGACAGAAAATAAGGAGAAATTCGGTGCAAATGCAATTCTGCCTGTATCGATTGCTGTTGCAAAAGCGGGAGCTGCTGCAAAAAATCTTCCAATTTACGAATACATAGGTGAATTATTTGGAGTGATCCCACACAAGTTACCAGTTCCGATGTGCAATATCATAAATGGTGGAAAGCATGCCGGACAGGAAAATTCCATCCAAGAACATATGTTAATGCCGACAGGTGCCAAATGCTTTAGCGAAGGAATTAGAATGGTTTCAGAGTCTTACCACCATCTTGCAAAATTATTAAAGGAAAAATTTGGAGCAGGAGGAATTCTTATAGGTGATGAGGGTGGATTTGCACCTACTCAAATAGTTGATGTTAATGAAAGATTAGACATAATGTTAAAAGCAGTAGAAAATGCTGGATATGAAAATCAAATGAAAATTGCCTTGGATCCTGCCTCAAGTGAATTCTTTTATGATGGTATCTACAAAATTGGAAAAAAATCTTATTCAGGTGGAGAAATGGTTGATTTCTATGTTGATCTAACTAAAACTTACCCGATTGTAAGTATTGAAGATGGATTGGCTGAAGACGATTGGGATTCATGGGTTGAATTAACAAAAAAATTGGGAACAAAAGTTCAAATCGTGGGTGATGACTTGTTTGTTACAAATACAAAGAGAATACAAAGAGGCGTTGATTTAAGTGCAGCAAATTCTGTACTTATAAAGCTAAATCAAATAGGAACTGTAACTGAAACCCTCAATGCAATCAAAATGGCACATGATCAAGGATGGACGGCGGTTGTTAGTCACAGAAGTGGGGAAACCGAAGATACGTTTATCGCTGATCTTGTAGTCGGAACTAGCTCAGGCCAAATTAAAACAGGTGCACCTGCACGAAGCGATAGAAACGCAAAATACAATCAACTGCTTAGAATTGAGGAAGAACTAGGCGATCGTGCAGAATATCCAGGCGTATATTTTAGGATGGATCACCTAGCGTAAACTCTTTTAGATGGATATTGATATCCGCACATCGGGGTAGTTGTATGAATATACTTATTACTGATAAAATGGCAGATGAAGCAATCCGCCTATTGAAAGATGCTGGTCACGATGTAACATATAACGAGATGGACGCTGAGACTTTGCTCAAGGAAATTTCGAAATACGATGCATTAATGGTAAGGGGACGCACAAAGGTTGTCTCCGACGTAGTTAATGCAGGAACAAAAGGAAAATTAAAGGTCATTGGTAGGGCTGGAATTGGTGTTGACAATGTGGATATAAAAACAGCCGCAAAACACAAAATACCAGTGGTAAACGCCCCAACAGGGTCCACAACAAGCGTGGCAGAGTTGACATTTGCACATATGCTTTCACTTTCTAGACAGTTATCAAAAGCAGACTCAACAATGAAAAATGGAGATTGGGCAAAAAAGCAACTTAAAGGAATCGAATTAAGTGGAAAAATATTGGGATTAATTGGTTGCGGCAATATTGGAAGATGTGTTGCAGAATTTGCTCAAGCATTTAATATGAAAGTCATAGGATATGATCCATTTTTAGGTAAAGAAGTTTTGAATAAATCAAAAATTGAAAAAATTGAAAACCTTAGAGATTTGATGAAGAAATCGGATTTTATCTCGCTTCATCTTCCACACACTGCAGAAACACACCATATAGTAAACAAAGAAATGATTTCTAAAATGAAATCAACAGCATTTTTGATAAATTGTTCCAGAGGCGGAACGGTTGACGAAACTGCACTTTACAATTCATTAAAAGATAAAAAAATTGCTGGTGCAGGTATCGATGTTTTTGAAAGTGAACCTCCCAAAGATAGCCCATTATTAAAACTTGACAATGTAACTTTAACACCACATATTGGAGCAAATACAAATGAAGGGCAAATTAGGGCTGGAACGATTTGTGCAGAACAAATTATAAAGGTTCTAAACAAGCAAAAACCTGATTTTTGCGTAAATAAAAAATTGATGTAAATGAAAAATCTAGAAAAGATAATTGATAAAATTGAAAAGAGCATTGATGACAAGGACAAAATAAGAGAAAAGGCATTGAGACACTCAAGAGAAATTATCATCAATTGTAGGAAAGCAATTCAGCTAATTCATCAGGAACAAACTGAAAAAGCTAAGATTCATTTGAAGAGGGCCTCTGCAAAACTTGTTACTTTATATGATTTGACAGGCGACTATCCAGAGCTTTTTCACGCCGGCTATGTAGAAAACGCTGCACAGGAATTCGTGGAGGCGAAATGTCTATTAAACATAATCCAAGGAAAAAATTTACCGGATCCTGACAAATTACAAACTACATATAGTTCATATCTTCTTGGTTTGTGTGATGTAGTGGGAGAACTTAGAAGAAAATCTTTAGATTCTATTCTTGATGGTGCCGCTGAAGAGGCTAACAAATATCTTAAATTAATGGAAAACATTTATGATGCAATAATAAAATTTGATTACCCTTCTTCACTTGTACCAATTAAGAGAAAGCAGGATCAAGTAAGAGGAATTATTGAAAAAACCAGAGGTGAACTCGCCGTGGCGTCGTGTGAAAGACGTATAGAATATCACACTGATGAATTTAGAGGCATATTTGATAAGCTGAATGATAATAAGAAAAAAAGGAAAATTAAAAATAATGAAAGCGAGTTGGATATCGATCGAGTTTGGTAGTATTATCATTTGAAATTTTTTCTTTAGAAAGCAATTCGAAATATTTATAAAAGCTCTTTATATACTTCAAGGAGGGGAAGGCTAGAGAGTTATGGCTGATATACAGGTGGAAAATATCGTTGCAACTACACATTTAGCAAACCATTTTGATATTCAACATCTTGCATCTTTAATCAAGGACTGTAAATATGATCCCAATGAATTTTCAGGTCTAGCTTTGAATTTTCGCCATCCAAAAACTGCGGCCTTGATTTTTCCCAGTGGGAGAATTGTGTGCACAGGCGCAAAAAATATGGATCAGCTGGAAGACTTAATCAACCGTGCTATAGATCAAATAGAGAGGGCTGGTAGTAAAATTCCTGAAGAACCGGAAGTAGAAATTCAAAATATCATCGCTACTTCTCATATAAATAAAACATTAGATCTTGTTGCAGTTGCTAAAAGCAAATTAATTGAAAATGTAAAATTTAATCCTGAAAAATTTCCCGGTCTAATTATTAAAATGGACAATCCTCGTGCCGTTGTTTTGCTTTTTGCATCTGGGAAAATTGTATGTACGGGCACCAAAAATCTTGAGGATGCATCATTGGCCATAAATTCGATTAAAGAAAAACTTAGATCTTTTGGGGCATTATAAAAATGGAGGTAAAACTATGCCAGAAGTAATAGTAGAAAATATTGTAGCGTCTACATCATTTGCTGATAAATTGGATTTAGACGTTATCGCACAGTCATTGGAAGAAGCAGAATACGAACCAGAACAATTTCCAGGATTGGTCTACCGATTATCGGAACCAAAAACTGCTACATTGTTATTCAGAAGTGGAAAGGCGAATTGCACGGGGGCAAAAAACGTAGAGAATGTGAGAAAAACTGTAAACATTATTGCAGAAAAACTTAGAAAATTGGGTGTAGATGTTTACAAAGATTTGGAAATTGTGATTCAAAATATTGTTGCAATATCTGATTTAGGAACTGAATTAAATCTAAACGAAGTAGCAATGGGACTTGGTTTGGAAAATGTTGAATATGAACCAGAGCAATTCCCTGGTTTAGTATATAGAATAAAAGAACCCAAGGTTGCGATGTTGCTTTTTGGTTCGGGCAAAATAGTATGCACCGGGGCACGTAAAACGTCTGATGTTTCACTAGCTGTCGACAAACTATCTGCTGAACTTGCTTCACTGGATCTTATAAGAAAGAAATAAGATCTTCTATTTTTTATTATTAATTTTTAGAAGTTTTACTAGCTGCAATAATGACGGCTTGAACGGCTGCCATTGCAGCTGCTGTTTTTGTTGATGAAGACTGGGATTTTAAATCCTTTACGTACTCAACAACCTGATCAAGAATATGGTATCGAGGAATATAGCTAGTATCATATCTCCCTTCTATCCATTGTTTATGATTCATAACAACCTGATGGAATGGAATGTTATTTCTAACTCCTCCTATCTGATATTCCCAAAGTGCTCTTTTTGTTCTGTCAATAGCACGTTTCCTGTCTTCTGCCCACACAATTAATTTTGCAATCATTGAATCATAAAATGGAGGGATTGTAAATCCTTGATAAACGCCAGAATCTACCCTAATTCCCGGGCCGCTTGGTTCAGCATATCTAACAATTTTACTTGGGGCAGGCATAAAATTGTTTAATGGGTCCTCCGCATTAATTCGACACTCGATAGCATGTCCCCTTGGATGGATGTCGTTTTGTTCGTATTCCAGATCTAATCCAGAGGCTACTCGTAGTTGTTCTCTTGCCAAATCCACCCCAGTGGTAACCTCAGTAATTGGGTGTTCTACTTGTAGACGTGTATTCATTTCAAGAAAATAGTATTTACCATCTTTAAACATAAATTCGCATGTCCCAGCATTGTAGTATTTAGCAGTTTTTGCAGCAAGGACTGCCTGTTTTCCAATCTCTTCTCTCAATTGGGGGGTTAGAGCACATGATGGTGTTTCTTCAATTAATTTCTGATGGCGTCTTTGCACGCTACATTCACGTTCATAACAATGAATTAAATGACCTTTCTTATCACCAATAACCTGATATTCTATATGGCGAGGATCCTGAATGAATTTTTCTATAAAAACGGAATCGTCACCAAAAGAATTTTTTGCCAACTTTCTTACTGTTGCCAACGCTTTTTCCATTTGGTTTTCATTTTCTACCATCTGGATGCCGATACCGCCTCCACCAGCAGAGGCTTTAAGCATTACAGGGTATCCGATCTCATAAGCAATATCTTTTGCTCTTTCGTGGTCAGCAATTGCTTCTGTAACACCCGGTACAACATGAACCCCTACATTAATCATGGATTTTTTCGAATCGATTTTTGAACCCATAAGTCTCATAGCAGAGACAGGCGGACCAATAAACTCTATACCATTTTTTTGACATAACTCTGCAAAGTCAGCATTTTCCGCCATAAATCCATACCCGGGATGAATTCCTTCAGACCCAGTTTTCAGAGCAGCATCAATGATTTTTTCTTTATTCAAATAACTCTGACTAGCAGGACCTGGACCGATATTGATTTTTTCATCTGCATATTTAACAAAAAGTGCCTTTTGATCGGCATCGGAATACACAGCAACCGTCGAAACACCAAGTTCTTTACATGCTCGCATGATACGGATTGCAATTTCTCCTCGATTGGCAACCAAAACTTTGTTTAGCATAATTTACTCCTTTAGAATATTTACAAAACCTGCATCAAAAGATCACCACAGGAAACAGAATCCCCCTCTTTAATGAAAATATCCTTGACTTCTCCATTTGACTCTGATTTTATTTCCTGTTCCATTTTCATGGCTTCGATTGTAGCAATTACATCTCCAACTTTTACCTTGTCTCCTTTTTTAACCTTTAACGATAAAATAGTTCCTTGCATATTTGATTTAACCCCTCCATCGATATCTTTAGGTTTTTGAGGGGCCCCCGATGTGGCTCCAGAAACCATAAAACCACCTGAAGGTATGACTTTTACTTCAAATGGTTCTCCATCTACCTCAACTTCAAACTCTGTAGGAATCTGGGCAGGACCGCTTCTTTTCTCGGGAGGCAATGTTTCAAGCCATAAATCTTTGACTTCCGGGAAACTTTGTTTTACCATTCCTCTCGTAAGCTTATGATCGAGAGGTAATGGCAGATCCTCTGATGTAAATTCTGCCTGAGCCTGACCTTTTAAAAATTTTAAACCAACTTGAGGATAAATAGCATATGTCATAATATTTTCATCAGTTAATTTAACATCAGTATGCTCTTTGAGTTCTGATTTTCGTTTTTCCCACATAGGTTCTAGAAGATCCGCAGGTCTGCAATCAATTACTTCGTCTTTCCATTTAGGACCAAGGACTTTTTTCATAATTTCTACTTTAATCGGAGCTGGGGGTTTGCCATACATACCCTTACAGTAATCTTTGGTTTCCTTTGTTATTACTTTGTAACGACCGTGTAAAACATTCATTACTGCCTGAACACCCACAACCTGACTTGTAGGAGTTACAAGTGGAGGATACCCAAGTTCCTCACGAACACGTGCTGTTTCTACAAGGATTTCTTGATATTTATCATGGGCTCCCTGTTCCTCGAGTTGGAAAATAAGATTTGAAAGCATTCCACCCGGGACCTGATGAAGTGTAACACTTGGGTCAACTTTGAGCGCGTTGAATCTATGAAGATGTCGATATTTATCCCAGACTTTGAGAAAATATTTTCTAATTTCGATCAGAAGTTCAAGATCATAGCCAGTGTCCCATTCGGTTCCTTTTAATGCTGCTACAACGCTTTCTGTTGCAGGAGCAGCAGTTCCACCAGATATCGGTGACATTGCTGTATCAAGAATATCAACACCTGCTTCTACAGCTCGTTGATATGCCATACCCGTCATCCCGCTAGTATAATGTGAGTGAAGATCAATTGGTTGTTTTATCCCTGCATCTTTCACTCCTTTTATTATATCATAAGCACGTTGAGGGGAAATCATCCCAGCCATATCTTTAATACAAAGAGTGTCTGCACCCATTTTAGATAGTTTTTTAAATTTCTCAACAAAATAATCCACGGTATGAACTGGTGATATAGTATAACTTAAACAAGCCTGTACATGACCGCCGTTTTCCTTAACAGATTCAATAGGTACCTCCATGTTACGAAGATCATTAAGAGCATCAAAAATTCTGAAATAATCTACACCATTTTTCTTTGCTAGATAAATAAATTTTTTAACAATATCGTCAGGAAAATTCCAATAAGCAACGATATTCATTGCCCTCTCAAGCATCTGCATAGGGGTGTTTGGCATTGCCTTTTTAAGTTTTCGAATGCGTTCCCATGGGCACTCGTTTAGATATCGAATAGGCACATCAAAGGTGGCCCCACCCCAAACCTCAAGAGAAAAGAATCCAATTTGATCTACCTTATCTGCGATAGGGAGCATATCCTCAGTTCTCATTCGAGTTGCTAACATCGATTGATGAGCATCTCTAAAAATCATTTCATGTAATTGAACCATTTACATTGCCTCCATTTCGTTCGTCTTGTGGTCTTTATGAAGGCCTCAAGTGAGGAATGGTATCCTATTAACCTACTTAATAATATCGGGGTTATATATTTTTTAGATCCATATGATACAGCAAAATGACTATAGTAAATTTTTTGTACCGCACTTTGTATAATAGCTTTCCTAAAAGGGGTCGAGTTCATGAAAAAAGGCTTTTTCATCATAATTATATGTTTGTTAACAACAATTGCCTCAAACTCACCAATAACAACTGCCTTAAATCCTGGTGAAATCAGTAGCGGCAACATCTCAATTGATTACAGAAATGTAACTGTTTACGCGCCAGCAGTCGCCCAAACTGACAATGGATATGTAGGTGTAACTTCAACCATCACAGTTACGATCCAAAGCAATGGGGGCGGCAGGGTTTTTGTCGATACATTACCACTTACTCAAATAGATATGCAGGGGTCTGCTCGACTTGCCGTAAAGGTTGCAAGTGCACTGGTAAAAAATGACAATAATTGCGAGGTAAATCCTTCTATTTATGATTATTTTTTTGTAATTAGAACCTCTGCTCCGGTAATAGGTGGTCCTTCGGCAGGAGGGATAATGACTGCAGCGGTAATTTCACTTCTCGAAAATTGGACAATGGATAAAGAGACAATGATGACTGGTATGATAAATCCTGATGGCAGCATAGGTCCAATCGGTGGCATACCCCAAAAAATAGATGCGGCTTATTCGGTTGGAGCAAAGCGTTTTTTAATCCCAAAGGGTCAAGGGCAATATTTAGAAACCATTACCGAAACGGTAACCGAGGGAGGATGGACACAAATTACAACTAGACAAGTGATAAGAAATGTATATGATTATGCATTGGATAACTATGGCATCGAGGTAATTGAAGTCGAAGACATCAATGAAGTAATGTATTATTTTACTGGTTGGAGTTTTCCAATCATTGAGTCTAACGAAAGCATCACCACCCAAGATTATCTCAACTCAATGAAACCTTTGGCTACAAATCTTTTAAATGAATCAATAAAAGCCTATTTAAATGCCAGTGAATCATTCAATACTACTAGTATACCAAATCAATTTCCTTACTATTATCGTAATTATATAACTGACTTTCTTAATACTGCTCAACAAGCATTGTTGGAATCTCAAGATTGGTTTGACCAAGAAGTTTTTTACACTAGTACCAGCAAATCATTCCAATCCTTGATAAACTCAAATTTTGTAATCTATGCCTGTGAATATTTTATTGCAGAAAATAATAAAGATTTTGTCAATTCACTTCTTTTACATGCAAAAAATTTAAATAACAATAAAAGCAGTTTTGCCAAAGATGCAGAAATTGGGGGAGCGATATCACTGCAATGCGTGGGTGCAGCACAGAAAAGAGCCTCAGAAGCAGAGCTGTATATCGCTAATGCAAATAATAACTACCAACAGGGCTATTATATCGAGGCGTTAAAGGATATTGCCTTTGCAATCCAGAGAAGCGAGAGTATCGGGTGGTGGATTGGAATTTCAGATTATTTCGATGACTCTGGAGATATCGGAAAAGAAGATTTATATAGTCTAGCCGAAGAATACATTGATGATGCACAGCAGTCGTTAGTCTATTCAAATATTATTCTTGGAGAAGTCGGAAAAAGTTCTAATTATATTACTGATGCAGAGAGTTTATTGGAAACTGCCCGTGATGACAAAGATAGAGGGTACCCCGCTGCCGCTATTTTTGAGGCTTTAGAAGCATTGGCAAAAGCCAATCTTGCACTGGAACTTGTGGATGGGAATGGTATTGAAAAACTCGACAGATATCAAGAACGTGCAAGTTCGAGTATCAGCGAAAGTAGACTTAGGGGAATTGAACCTGTTCTAGCAGTTAGTTATTATGAGTACGCGCAGAGTTTGGAAAATGAGTCTTCAATTGATGCTGCAATTTTTTATTATAAATACAGCGGTCTTATACCCGGGGTATTAACGGTTACAAGCACATGTGGTAGTCAATCATCACGGTACTTGGGCATACCTGATTTAAATGTTAATCCGTTTATTGATAGTATCACTAGATACAGCCAATATTTACTATTTTTTGCTGCATTAGGAGGTATCATAGGTTTATCAGTTGGTATTCTACTTGGTTCTCTTTTTAAAAAGGGGAGTAGAAATGAATTGATTGATAAAACAACACCTAAGGAATTAACTGAATATCATCCAGATAATACACAGTACAACAATTATTATGGAAATGATGATATACCAAGGAGTATAAGGGATTATTTCAAGGATATTGGGCCCAGACAATAATCTGCTTTAATATATTGCCATTTTAAAATCCATAGTTATTATACTTATCAACTATTATTATATCTTGGTTAAAATCATGAAGGAATCTACAGAAAAGATTGCATCAAAGGCTGAATCACTTGGTTTCAAGTATGAAGCTGAAAGAGGCAGTTGCCCACAATGCGTTCTAGCAGCTTTGTATGAAACAATTGGAGTTGGAGATAAAAATCTGATAAAATCGGCAGATTCGTTAGCCGGGGGAACTGCGTTATCTGCACAGGGAACATGCGGAGCATTGATTGGTGGAATGCTTGCCATTGGTTATCTGGAGGGGAGAGAATATAATGATTTTATCCTTGGAAAAAGAAATAGAAGGGTGTTTAAATTTGCTAAACTACTATACAACAGATTCATCCAAGAATATGGTTCTCCTCTTTGCAAGGATGTACAAAAAAAATTGTTTGGAAGATCATACATTCTTCTAGACCCCAAAGAATATAAAGAATTTGAAGAAGCGGGAGCACATGTAGATAAATGTCCTTCTGTAGCGGGAAATGTCGCTAGATGGACTGCTGAAATCATTCTAAGGGAAATTAAAACTAAGTAATTTGTTATCAATCATAAATCAAATAAGGGAAATTTATATTCAAATATACAATGGAATTAACAGGAGAACTAGTTGATAACAAAATATTGATCACAAAATCAAAGCAAGTCGGTAGATTATTTAATAAAAGTCATTTTGGAAAGCCAATAACTGGTAATAGGCTTTATTTAAATTTACTTGAAGGAGTGTTTCTTTTAGGGGAGGGAAAATTAAGAATATTTTGTGAGAGAAAGGAGATTTTCTTTAAGGAACTTTTTGAAAAGGCCTCCAGCAATATTCCCCATTTTGAGCAAAAATACATCGTATTTAGGGACTTAAGAAAACGAGGATTGTTTGCTCATCTTAACTTGGAAAGCAGAGATTACGAAATCATCATTACATCAAATCAACCGGAAAATAAACTATCACACATCTATACATTCTCTGAAAGAGACAGAATTAAGATAATTCAGCTATCAGATTACATAAAAACAGGGTTAAAACAGAAAATCAATATTTGGATAGCAATCGTTGATGAGGAGGGAGATATTACATACTACGATATCTCTGAAATAAATATTTGTGGGCAAAATAAAAAATTTAAATTTACCGAAACCAAAGGCATTCTGTTAGAAAACAGGGTTTTAATCTTTGATAAAAAATCTTCTGAAGAGTTGTTTAAAAAAGAATTCATAGGTAAGCCATTTGAAGGTGGCCTACAAATTTCATTTGTTGAGGCATTATATTTAATGGATAGTAAAATTCTAAATATTTATAAAGTAAATGAAAGTAAAAGCATTTATTATTCAAAATTTTTAAAAATTGCGAAAAAAACTCAACCAGATATTGATTTGAGGATTTTTGTTTATAAAGATTTGAAAAAACTTGGCCTCATTGTAAAAACTGGATTTAAGTTTGGTTCCCATTTTCGGGTTTATACTCGCAATCCAGACGAAATCCATGCTGAATATTTAGTGCAAGTTGTTGAAAAGGAATATGAAGAAGTTTGGTCTGAAATTAGTCGTGCTGTAAGACTTGCGCATTCTGTTAATAAAGAATTTATTTTCGCAAAAATCAATGATGATAAAATTAATTATATTAAATTTGGAAGATTAAGGCCTTAATTTATTTTAACAATCGTTAATTTTATATACTACATTTGTATGATATAAGTATATGAGATTTGGGGGCTTGTAAAAACATGAATGAAAAATTTTGGAAAATTGGATTTACTATAATAGTCATTTTTTCTCTTTTTTCTCAAGTTTCAGCAATTCACATTTTACAAACTGATAATAGCACATATCAAAATTCTACCCTTGAGAATGAATCTTCGCACAAAGTTTTTTGTGAACTTGCAGTTAACACTGAACTTACAAATTCCGCAGAAACAGCCAAAATTTTACAAGAAATCTATGAATCTAAAGAATATGATTTTCAATATATAACATATGTATCTGATCAATATCCTCAAGCATCGGACTGGTTGTCGGACGAATATAACGTAAGGGGTTTTCCAACTTGTTTTTTTGATGGGGGTTTTGAAGTTTTATATAATGTACCAGCCTTGAAGGATCATTACGAAAATAAAATTTATATTGCCAGTTACAGAAATGTTTATGATTTGGATGTTTTCCTTAATACTCGTTGGTTCGAAGACTGCTGCAGCCAGAAATTGGATATAGAAATTAATGTAAAAAATAATGAGGAAACAGCATACAATGGCATTCTGAAAGTATATATTGTTGAGAGAAACTCGCGTTGGACTTATCAATCTGGAGAGAACAATGAATCATACAAATATGCATTTTTAGATTTTGCTATGGATGAAAGAATCATCGTTCCTGCGGGTGAAAACGTTACTTTCGCAGCTCCAACCTGGGTACCTTTTATTTTCGATGGTGTTGATGGAGGAGAAATCGTTGCAATAGCTGTTTTATCTGATCAGTATCCTTATAAAGGTTATTCGGACCCGCCTTATAACGAATATTCTTTCAGCTCGCATGCGGTTGACGAGGTGGCAGTTAAAAAAGTAAGAAGGAAAACTATTAAATCAAATCCAATCACTATTGAAAAACCGTTAGAAAAAATGCTTCAAATTCTTCAAAGGTTTCTATTTAGATTATCTAGTTTTTTCCATAACATTAATGAAATTATGAACAAAGTTTTTTAGACTAACTAAACAATCTATTTTTCTCTTTATTACTGCCAAAATTTATTTATAATGATAGGGGCATTTGTAGCAAAATAAGGGGGAAGGTACATTGTTACAAATAAGATGGCACGGGCATTCCTGCTTTGAGATAAAAAATGATATATCAATTATTACAGATCCTCACGATGGTAAATCGATTGGTATTCACGCACCATCAACAACAGGCGATATAATTTTAGTTTCCCATGATCACTACGACCATAATAGCGTAAAGTCAGTTGAAAAAGAGGGGACGAAAATAATTACAGATTCTCGAAAAAGAACTATTGAGGAAGTTGAAATCAGGGGAATCGAATCTTACCACGACGAATGTTGCGGTGGAAAGAGAGGTAACAACATCATTTATAAATTTAAAATGGACGATATCAACTTTTGTCATTTAGGAGATCTTGGTCATGTTCTTGATCAGGATTCTGTAGAAAAAATTGGAGAAGTAGATATCCTATTTATTCCGATTGGGGGTACATTTACTCTTGATGCAGAGAAAGCTTGGGAAGTCATTAAAAAAATTAAGCCGAAAATAACGATACCAATGCATTATAAAATTGGAGGATTGTCATTACCAATTGCTGGGCTGGATCCATTTCTAGAAGAAAGCCCGTATAAAATTTTAAAGGTTGGAAATGAAATCGATATAGAAATGGATGACTTACCTGAAGATCCAGAGATTTGGACTTTTACTTTATGACACTATTATTTGTTACAGAGATTAGTTTTTATGATTTTTAGTTTTGTTATCAAAAACTTCAGGATTCACACAATTGGGAGGAATTTCACCTCTTAAACCTGCCAATAGATTCTCTGCTGCCATGATAGCCATCTTTGTTCTTGTGTTAAAAGTTGCGGAAGCAGCATGAGGCTGCAAAACTAAATTTTTTAATTTAATGAGTTTTTTGTTAATCAAGGGTTCGTTTTCATAAACATCAAGTCCTGCTGCAAAAATCCATTTCTCCTTCAATGCTTTTACAAGAGATTTTTCATCTATAACTGGCCCACGAGAGGTGTTTATCAAAACTGCAGTATCCTTCATTATTTTGAATTCTTTTTCGCCAATCAGATGTCTTGTAGATTCATTAAGGGATAAATGGATTGAAATAAAATCAGATATTTTTAAAATCTCCTCTAAAGCTACTTTTTTAGCTCCTAATTTTTTTTCTAAATGTTCATTTCGATGTTCATCATAATACAGCACCTTCATATCAAATCCCTTACTTTTCAAAGCAAATGCTGTACCAATTCTTCCAGCTCCCACAACGCCTAATGTTTTACCGGTTACATCATGTCCTAAAAGAAGATTTGGATCCCATCCATAAAACTTACCTTCACGGGTGAGATTGTCTCCTTCGACTATTCTTCTTGTTGCAGAAAACAACAAGGCCCAAGCCATTTCTGCTGTTGAATCAGTTAAAACACCAGGAGTGTTACTTACTGGTATGCCTCTCTCTGTAGCAGCAGAAACATCTATATTATCATAACCCACAGCGTAATTGGCAATCATTTTTAAATCTGGAGCTGAGGAAATAACATCTTTATCGATCTTATCTGTCAAAAGACATAGCAGACCTTCTTTTTTTGCCAAATTATCAATAATCTCTTGCTTTGCAAGAACTCTATTCTCAGGATTTATCCGGATTTTATGATGCTTTCTCAAAAGATTTAGTCCAGGTTCTGGAATTTTTCTTGTGACAAAAATGTTCATAGATTCAAACTCCAAATCACAGTTTTAAAAAAGTGATTGACGGTTTATTCTAAATAATTATTGCTATTTTTTATTTATTTGTTTAACAAAATAGATTAAAGCATTATTCAGAGGAGTATCAATACCATAAGAATTTCCAATTTCGGCAAGCTTTCCATTAATCGCATCAATTTCGGTTTTTCTGTCAGAATTTATACTTTGGAGCATTGAAGAATAGTTATCTGCAGTATTTTTGATTACATTTTTTGTTTTTTCAATCATTGACTTGTTAGAAAATCTAAAACCGTAAGCTTTGGCAATTTTTGTGGATTCAATGCAAATTTGCTCAACACATTTTTCAATTATTGGGTTTTCTAAAAGATAGCCGTTTTTTTGTATGCAAAAAACCGTCAGTGGGTTGATACTGGAGTTTATTATTGTCTTAACCCAAATATCTCTAAAGATATTGCTACTAATATCTGTGGGAATTCCTGATCTGGTTAGTTCTTTTTTAATGCCTTTTATTCGATTTGTATTTTTCCCATCCAATTCTCCAATTATTGTTTTACCACTTCCAGTATGAGTAATTATTCCTGGTTTGCTAAATACCGCTCCGTTTGTTGTTACTCCTTCAATAACACATTTAATATCAATCATATTCTGAATTAAATCGACATTGCCAAGTCCGTTTTGCATACCTAATAACAAAGTATCATCTTTCACTAATGGGGATAATTGTGTTACGGCCTCAAGTGTATCATAAGATTTAACAGTCAGAATTATCAAATCTGGTTTCATCTCAACTTTTGAAATATCGATTTCTGAAAAAACTTCAACATGTAGCTTGGTTTTTCCTTCAATTGTAAGACCATTTTTTTTAATGGCTTCAACATGTTTTTTCCTTCCAATTAATACAACTTTGTTGAATTTTGCCAGTAATGCTCCAAATAAAGAACCTATTGCCCCTGCCCCAAAAACAATAATTTTCATAATAGCACTTCAATATCTCTTAATCGGCGTTCAATTTCATCTTTATCCATGGCAATTAAAGGATGTAAAATGGGCAAACTAATTTGCCTTTTCATTAATCTCAAATCTTCAATTTTTTGCAAATTTTCATGATTAAGTACATTATCTGTCACTATTGCCTCACAACCCATTTTATTTGCCGTTTCTTCTAATTGCTTATAAAGATCACCCTTTGTAAAATCAATGGGAATTATCTTGGGAGTGACATACCATTTTTTTGTAAAGTTGCCAATAGCCTCAACAAGACTTTCATTTGTCAATGAAATTGCAATATCGCATCCCCTTCTCATAACAAGCCATGCAGATAGAAGAGAGATTTGAGAATTAACCAAAACCAATAATTTGCCTTGGGTTCCAAGAGGCATGCCGCCAGGTCCACGATATTTTTCCAGGAAAAAATAGGCATTATCATCTCTTATTTCAATGAATAATTCAATATCTGGTTTTGTCAAATCAACTTTTGCGCCAGTTGTCTTTACAATTTCATCACCAATTATTATTGCAACATCCTGGCTTGTAAAGGAGTGTTTACCTGTCCTGTTAACTCGTAATGCAAAGGACTTCCCGCAATCAAGTATTTCTCTTGAAATACCATTAATAAATTCCTTTATTGCATTTAAATTGCCTTTTGTTTTCATTGCTGGACTGACTGAATAAATGCCAAAAATATGCCGCAAAACATCTATGCTTTTCTGAATTTCGGCAGAATATAGGTAAACTCGCCCCCATTCTTTTTTCAAAGAAAATGAAATTTCATTTGCATTAAGTGCTGATCTAATGTTTTGCAATAGTACTTTTTCAAAATGCTGCCGCGTTGCCCTACCTTTTAAGGCAAGTTCTCCATATCTGATGAGAATAAGTTCGGGTTTCACAATAGGATAGTTATAAAATTAACTTAGATTAATATTTCCAGTATTTGATTCCATAGATCAATTATTACGAATAAAGTTGGGACAGCCAGTCTGCCAAACCTGTCAGGGCAAACTGTACAGAGATAGCAACTGTCAATAACCCCATTATCCTAGTCAGTGCATCCATACCTTTGTTACCCAAAATCTTGATGACAAAAACTGATCCCATAAAGACAATGAAAGTTATTATCATCGTAAGTATTATCGCTAGAATAACCATCCACCATTCAATTTGACTATTTTGCATACTTACAATAGTAACTGTGATGGCACCCGGCCCCGATAGAGAAGGTAAAGCCAGAGGAACTAGAGCATAGTCAGTAGGAGATTGATGCTTTTTATCAGGTGGGCTTTCACCGAATTGTTCTCCACGTCGCATCATATCAAGACCCACAAATCCTAGTAATAAACCACCCGCGATTCGTAAAGCAGGGATTGTGATCCCAAGATATCTTAAAATGGCCGAACCCGCAAATGCAAATATCATAAGTAAGATCGATGCATAAATTACAGTATTTCGAGCAATTAACATTCTTTCTTCTTTAGAGGATTTTTGTGTAATGATTGAGAATAGTGCAAGAGTTGATGAAGGATTAACTATAATTATGAGCGGGATAAAAACCAGGAGGAATTCATCAAGCATGTTTTGGATATTTAACAGTAAATTATTAAGTTTTGGCATAAAATAAATGCAGGGGGAGCGATTCGAACGCCCGAACCTCTACAGGAACAGATCTTGAGTCTGTCGCCGTTGACCTGGCTTGGCTACCCCTGC
>JAFGPP010000061.1 GCA_016936135.1 Thermoplasmatota archaeon | reverse complement strand
TGTCGGGGGCGGGATCTGAACCCGCGACCTCCTGATATCTTAGCGCCAAAAAGGAGCTAATTGTCGAACCCTTTTAGCTGTGCTTATGAGTCAGGCGCTCTGACCAGGCTGAGCCACCCCGACATTATTGAATAAGATTTGTTGAACTGGAATAACACTATTGCATATAAAAATTTGTAAGGAAAAATTAGCGCATTTAATATTGTCTGAAAATAAAAAAATAATGGGGTTTTACAAAAAACTTTTGTGAAATCATAATATTTTTAAATTAATTTACATTTCATAAAAATGATAGATGGGATTGGAATTGGTATTTAATTTGCAGAATAAATTTGGAATTGTATCAACGAAATCTTAAATAAGTATTGTACTAAGGAAAATTTCTATTCTCCATGTGAAATCAATTAAGGCAACCGAAATCACTACGGATTTGAAATTAGAAAAAATAATAGAACAGACCTTATTATATGACCGAAATAGACAATTCTGAGGTAATACAAGAAATTCTTCAAAATTTTATTACAGTGTCGGGTAAAAAAACCTCAAAAAAATTCATTTTAGGGGTAGTAAATAATGTTATTAGGGATCTAAAACCATCCCTTGATTTTTTAAAATTCATTTCAGTAGAAAAATCAAATAATCCCAACGAGATCTGTAAAGTAAAAGTAGAAAATAATTTATTAATTCGATATCAGTCTAAAAATAATTTAGGACAATCTCTTAATCTGCTTATTAAAGAAATCTATCGAGGAATCATAGGTGATGACATATATTACAATACCGATCTAAGAGAGATTGCTCAAGAAGTTCATGAGGCATGCAAAAAACTTGTTGAGGAATTCAAAATTAATCTTAAATTCGGATCTGCATTGTTTGGAGCAGACGGGGGCATAAAACAGGAATTATCTGTTGTAGAATTTGCTAACAATTCTGATGTTTTAAAACCAGTTATCAACGCTTTAATTGATCTACTAGAAAAAGGTATGGCAAAGAAAGAAAAAACAAGATATGAAGCAGTTAAAACCATAACGGAAACAATTAATGAATTGGAAAGAGAAAGCAAGGTTTTCAAACATGTTTTGTTGGAAACATCCCCACTAAAAAGTGAGGACGGGATATATAACGTTAAAACAGAATTTAGTGTTAAGAATGTATTTTTCTTTAATTCCCAATATGAATATGCCGTTGAAGCTGTCTCAAAAATAGACGGATTATCAGCCGAAGAACTTACCAATGCAATTCATTTGTTGTTAAACAAAATAGGTGACACTACATCCATAGAGCATAAACCCATGTTTGTCACCGAGTTGAAGCGTCTATTAAGTGAAAAATGTTTAGCAAAATTAACGGAAATCGGTGTCAAGCTTGACTATATAGATACAAGACTAAAGGAGGAAGGATATTACATACTTTTAAAACAAACTCTAAGGGCTCTCATTGAACTTTTAGGTTGGCATACATCAAAAAAATATGCAGTAGAATCAGTCGGCACAACTCTTGAAAAACTTGCAGAAAAACATGCAAATGTCATACAATATGTTAAAATCGATAAAAGCAAGTGTGAAGAGGGAATTGGCGCGGTAACAATCGATCATAAAATAAATGAAATTCCCCCGTATGATCTTGCAAAGGCATTACGTGACATTATTATAACTGTTCATAAAGACCATGCAAACTACAGTAATATGGCAACTTTTATGGATAATTTTGAAGAAGAAATCGGCGAACAATACTATACTGAGCTTGAAAACATTGGTGTGAACCCCCATCTAATTGGCTTAAGATACACTTAGAAATTTAACTTTCTGTTTTTAATTATTGCATTGACAATTTCTTTTTTGCTCTTAGAAAAATAACTTTCAGATTCAACTCTTTTAACTTTTTTCTAATTTCCTTATCATTTGTTAACACTATACCATCGTTTTCTTTTGCTAGTGATATCAATGAATTGTCTACTGAACCGGATAAATGTGTCCGCATGCATCTGTAATTTTTAGACAGTGCTAGAGCACTTTTTGCAATTCTTTTTTGTTTCCCATTCCCATTTTCGGAAAGAAATTTTAACTCATCCAAAACAGTTGTTGGCACAAAAATACTATTTGCACCTAGCAATCGATTTAACTCACTTTCTAAATCAATTGAGAATTCAAAAAGCATCATCAATGCGTTTGTATCCAAAATCACGATTCTTTCTTTTCTATCTCTGCATAGCCTATCAGATGCCATCTTCCGTCAATCCTTCTACTAATGGCAATTCTTTGACCATTCTCTGCACATACTGGCAATTTCAGTTTAACGCCAATTTTTTCCCCGTGGAATTCCTTTACAATTCCGACAGTTGTTGCCGTACCTATAGTAAGCATTAAAGGTTCATTTGTCTTGATTGGATCAACATTTTTTTCATCGATTGTTCCAACTACTCTTTTCAATAGATGAATGGATAGGTTGAATTGGTCAAGAGTTTCTGGAATCTCGCCTGGCCTACCTACAACTCTTCCAGCAAATGAGTCTGATTTGGTTCTAGCAGGATCAAGTCGTGTACCAATAGCAATTAACCCGCCAGGTTTTGCTTCATTTGTTTGTTTTCCACCGGTAAACAGGGATTCAACATTTGTCAATATTCTCTCCAGGTGTTCTCTTCCCTCTGACTCAACCTTTCTTCCAGGGGCAATTTCGATCTCTTCACCACTTCTCAAAACACCTTGAATAAGCGAACCTCCTATTACGCCACCTCTTAGCTGATTTGGACCTATTCCTGGTCTGTTTATATCAAAACTTCTGGCAACGTACATTAAAGGCGGTTTTTCTAAATCTCGCTTAGGAGTGGGTATG
The DNA here is from genome assembly GCA_016936135.1 of Thermoplasmatota archaeon. Taxonomy (GTDB): domain Archaea; phylum Thermoplasmatota; class E2; order DHVEG-1; family DHVEG-1; genus JAFGPP01. The sequence goes on along the minus strand of JAFGPP010000061.1, from coordinate 10,074 downwards.
TTTTCCTCTAAGGCTTTGACGAGTACGTCAATATTTATATTTTGATGAGAGCTAACTGGTATAATCGGTGCATTTTCTGCACATGTACCTTTTATAAAATCCTGAATTTGCTCATAATTTTTGATTGCATTTTTTTCAGATACAAGATCAATTTTATTTTGTACAATTACAATTTTATTAATACCTGCTATATCAAGGGCAGTCAGATGTTCTCTTGTCTGAGGTTGAGGGCATTGCTCGTTTGCAGCAATCACAAGAACTGCACCATCCATAATTGCCGCGCCAGAAAGCATTGTAGCCATCAATGTTTCATGCCCGGGTGCATCTACAAACGAAACTACTCTTAAAAGCTCGCATTTACCGCCACAATTTGCACAAACCTCTTTTGTGCCGTAACACTCTGGTTCATCACATTTTTTACACTTGTAGAAAGCTGTATCAGCATAACCTAGTTTGATTGAAATGCCTCTCTTCAACTCCTCAGAGTGTTCATCAGTCCATTTTCCCGTTAGTCTTTGAGACAACGTTGTTTTACCGTGGTCGACATGACCAATCATGCCTATGTTGATTTCAGGTTGTCCCGGTAAACTCATTTCTTTTCCTCTTTCTTTTCACCTTCCTCTTTTTTCTCAGATGTGATTAAGTTATCTATAGGTTTTGAACTATATTTTGTAACTCTCATGTTAATTTGCACAACATTTTGATTAATAGTATTTCCTCTTACTGATTTTTTCCTTCTTAGACCAGTTTCTTTTGGATTAAAGCCAATACCTTTTGTGAGCAATAATCGTCTTCTACCCATACCTGGAAAATCTTTTCTCATTGGGAATCCGTCTTTGTCAGTACCCCCAGTTATTTGCAATTTGTAACCTGGCAGTGAGATAAAAATTCCGTCAACCTCATCACCAATTTTTTTTCCAATTAATGAGTTTGCATGATGGCCACTGACTGGGACTTGATGTGATTTTCCGTTTTTCGTATCATTAACAACAACTTTAAACTCAACCATTTCAGTTTCTCCTATAATTTATTTTTGCCAATATATACGGTCTGCGATTTTTTTGTGATAACATAATAATATATTAATCATATCTTGTCAATAATAACAATCATCTATATCTATTGTTATCACATTGTTTCCTGGCGGGTAACTCTTGTAGGTATATTAATTTATTGCGAAAATCTGCCTTGTGTCTTATCCTGAAATTACTTCCAAATACAAATCCAGGGATAAGAAAAGACAAAATGTTCAACAAGATTTTTATAGGTAATTTCTATAATCATAAAACGTGATATAGTGGGGGAGAAGGAAATAACAGATTACATCTGGCATTGGACAAATGGCAACAGTAAAATTTTCACCAGAAGAAATGATGTTGCAGAAGAAGCTATAAAAAATGGTTTTGTAGTTCTTGTTAAAAAAACAAAACACAACATAATTAGATACTGAAAACAATTTAATTTTTTAATTTATATTTACGTAAGGTTTTTAGTCATGGACAATATTCAGCAGAAGCAACATGTCCAATTACGATTACAAGAAATTGTTAAAAAAAGTCCAAGAAAATATTTCGAGTAGAGAAATAGATGATGACAGATTTAAACTTCCCAAGGCAGAAATTTTCTATGAAGGCAACACAACACTTATCAAAAATTTTGATAAAATAATCGATGCAATAAATCGGGAAGGTGATCACGTCATGAAATTTTTATTAGGTGGTCTTGGCACTTCAGGTGAGTTAGGCGGTAGCCGCGTTGTTTTCCAAGGGAAGATTCCAGCAAAACAAATACAGGATAAGCTCAAGGAATACATAGATACATTTGTAATGTGCTCTGAATGCAACAGACCAGATACTCATCTAGTAAAACAAGGAAGAACCATTCTAATTAGATGTGATGCATGCGGTGCATTTAGATCAGTAAAATCAAGAAGAAGAAAGGTTACTCAACAGCCCGTAGAGACATTAAAAGAAGGCATGACAGTAGATTTAACAATAAAAGACATTGGTCGAAAAGGTGACGGTGTCGGATATTTCAACAAATATATTGTATATGTTCCCGGTGCAGTTAAGGGATCCACTTTCAAAGTTAAGATAGAAAAGATATCCGGATCTGTTGCATTTGGCCACATTGTTGAGGCGTAGTTTCAATTTTAACGAAAGTTTTTTAAACCAAATCGTGCATTCAAATAATGTCAGACAAATGATGCATTTTGTCATTTGTTTGGTGATAATCCGACGCTTAAATGACGTCTGGACGATGTATAATTGACATCTATTTGAGGTGCGTGAGGCAGCTTATGGAAAGCCAACGAATAACTATCCGATTACCATACCACGATCTTCGTTCTATTGATCTTTTTATTAGAGCCGGAGAGTTTTCGTCTAGGTCGGAAGTAATTCGTCATGCTGTAAATGAATTCATAAAGTCCTATGCAAACCAAGTTATTGAAAAGGCAGAGAAAATTAAAAAGGTTCAAGAACTGGAACTTGCGGTCGAATCAATGGCACCGTACCTTAAGAAGTGACGCTTAAGCTATTAGGAGGGATGGGATGCACCCTTTGGAAGGACGCCTCTGAGAGGCGTCCTTCAAACTACCAGAAATTTAGGAGGATTTGAATGGCCAAAAAAGGTAATGGAATGGAATCTTTTATTGCAACCGCAATAGAAAATAAGGTTGAAGAAGAAAGTAGATTAAAACTTGATGATGATATGTTCGGCACACCGCGAATCATAATTGTCGGTTGTGGTGGAGCAGGGGGTAACACAATAACAAGATTAAATAAATTGGGTGTGAAAGGCGCAGAAACTATTGCTATCAACACAGACAAACAAGCCCTTGATCTTGTTGAAGCAGATAAAAAACTTCTCATTGGAAAAGATATAACAAGAGGACTAGGTGCCGGCGGTTTTCCTGATGTAGCCGAAAGATGCGCTCGTGAATCCAGCAGAGAAATTGAAAATCTAATAAAAGACGCTGATCTTGTGTTCATTACAGCTGGAATGGGCGGCGGCACAGGAACAGGCTCTGCACCAGTTGTAGCAGAGATTGCAAAAAAACACGAGGCAGTTGTAACATGTATGGTATCAACACCATTCAATGTAGAAAGGGCAAGATTAATCAAAGCCGACGAAGGACTTGACCATCTGAGAACTAAAGCCGATAGTATTGTAGTTTTGGACAATAACCGTCTATTAGAATTCGTACCAAATTTACCAATAAACCAAGCCTTTTCTGTTATGGACCAAATGATTGCCGAAACAGTAAAGGGACTTTCAGAAACAATTACAGTACCATCGCTAATTAATCTTGACTATGCAGACATGAAGGCAATCATGGACAGTGGTGGTTTATCTGTAATGCTCTGGGGAGAAGCAGATGAGGACGCCGGAGTCGAGGCAATTGTAAATGAAGCATTAAATCATCCACTTTTGAATGTTGATTACAAAGGTGCAAATGGTGCTCTAGTTCACATTACCGGCGGGCCAAACATGAGTCTAAAGTACGTTCAAGATGTTGCCAAGAGCCTTACGCAGGACCTAGACTGCTATTCAAATGTAATTCTAGGCGCACGTGTTCTTCCAGAATTTGATGGAAAATGCAGAGTAATGGCCATAATGACAGGGGTACAATCACCGAATTTACTTGGACATAAAACAAACACAAATCTAAATACCTTAGCAAAAAATGTTGTAACAACTTCAAAATACAACATTGACTTTGTAAGGTAAAAATCTTTTTTTCTTCTTTTTTTATATTTTTATTATAGTTCCATTTATAGGTTTATTCAAAATTGCTTTTTCCAGCTGATCTAGTTTTTTACCATTAATAACCACAGTTGGGGTTTCTGCGTCTAGTATCATTTTTAATGCAGGTCCATCCACAACAACGTTGCTACCAGCTGAATTCCAATTTGTTCCATACTGTTTAATTAAATCCTTTATAGAAACCGATTTGAGTTGTTTTGCATCAGAATATTTGTTTGGATCCTTGTCATATATCCCGTCTACATTTGTAGCAATTATAAACTTACTTGAATGTGTTTTTTTAGCGAGTTCAGCACCAACAAAATCAGTACTGTGCCCTGGTATTGTGCCACCCATTACAACAATTTTATTTCTTAATTTTAGAGCATCATCAGTGTTTGATGGAATTTCATTATTACTTATTTTCAGTAAATTTGTTATTAGAGATGCATTCACTCTTGTAATAGCAATTCCCAATTTATCCAGTTCATCTTCCTTGATATTCAATTCACGTCCCTTTTTTATATAGTAGCGTGAGATCCTCCCTCCTCCGACTATAAGAAAAATTCTGTATTTTTCACTATGTTTGACTAACAATTTCGCAAAATTTACGAGAAAATTAACATCTGCCTCGTCTGAAAGTAAAACAGAACCACCAATAGAAATCACAATCGAATCCATGAAAATCGATATGTTTATTCTATTTAGAATGTTTTCTTAAACTTCAAGAATTTAAAATTTGAGTGAATAATTTAATTATCTACGCTACTTCTGGACCAAACTGAGCTTTTTTTACGTTTTCTCCAATCCTTACCTGTGGCAGTGGAATTGGTGGAGGTAATGCTAAGTCTTTTGCAATACCAACTGCCTCGGGTACGCAAGCATGCATAATAGCTGTATGAATACCGCTTGCAATTTGGTCTGGCATTTTACGGGATTTTTTCCAATCTCCAGCAATTTTTGTGGCATCTGAATCTTCAAAAATCAAGGAACCTTCGATTTTTATTACTCCAACAGGACCATAGCTTGCTGTGTACTGAAAATCGATAGTAGCCTGTTTTTCACCAACATCAGAGAAATTAGATACAGTACTGTTATGATCGATGCGAACTTGTTTCGGGCGTTCATTTCTACCAATATAACGCCTAGCCTCAATGGATTTTAATTCAATATTTCTAATTTTCATTTTCCATTTGATAACTAAGAACCTACTTTTACTTCTTTCGTTACATTAAAAAAAAATATTTTTTTATTCTGTAAGTTTCAATATCGCCTCGGCAATATCGCCTTTGCTTTCCGCCAAAGCCTTCTTTGCCTCTTCAGCACTTTTACCAGTCTGCTGGACTACTAATTCAATATCCTCCTTAGGAATTGTTTCTTGTCGCTCTACAATTCTTGGTTTTCCGGATATCTGAAAAGTTCTTTGACCTTGTGCATCCATCATAGTTACCTCTGCATTATCAAATATATAGTCCTTAGTATTTGTTTGAATGATAACTTTCTGAACATTTTCAATTTCCTTTACATTTATACCTAATTTTTTCATCATTTGATTCATCTGCCTAGTGTTTATTCGACCGGGCATCATTCAGAAAGCCTCCTTGAAATTATTAATCATTCGAAGCATATATAGATTAAAAGTTGTTATACGTTTTGGTATGCTTACAGCAAGTGAAATAAGAGTAATAGACATTAATTCAGAATATCGTGGTGTGCCTACATCAACCCTTATGGAAAATGCAGGTAAAGGGGTTGCAGAGTTTGTTTTAAATGACATAAAGGAAGTAAAAGAAGGAATTCTAGTAATGTGTGGATTAGGTAATAATGGGGGAGACGGATTTGTTGCCGCCAGATATCTAAACACAAAATTTAGAGTGTCACTTATTCTATTGGGAAAGGAATCTAACATAAAAACAAAAATCTCCAAATCAAATTTTCAAAAATTGAAACAAACAGATGTAAACCTTTTTGAAGAAAACCATCTGAATAAGATTGATGAATTTATCTCAAAAAATGATATTATAATAGATGCAATGCTTGGAATAGGACTTTCTGGAAGTTTGAAAGAGCCTTACGCTACAATAGTAAAAAAAATAAATAAAACTTCAAATAAAAAAATAATTTCAGTGGATGTACCTACTGGTTTGGGAACCAATATTGCAGTCAAACCTAATTACACAATCACATTTCATGACTCAAAAATTGGTATGAACAAAGATAATTGCGGAAAAATCGAAGTTGTTGATATCGGTGTTCCCGAAAAGGCAATTAAATATGTCGGTCCTGGAGAAGTAGTTACATATTATCCTATACCCCTCAAAAAATCACACAAAGGAGACAATGGCAGAGTTTTAGTAATCGGTGGGGGTCCCTATACTGGAGCACCTGCGCTCTGCGCAATGGCTGCACTGAGAACTGGTTGCGATTTGGTATACATTGCAACCCCTAAAAAATCAAGTTCTACAATAGCCAATTACTCACCAAATCTTATTGTAAAAGAATTGAGTAAAGATATCCTAATAACTGAAGATATTGAAATATTAAATGACTTAATCAAAAAATGCGATTCTGTTGTAATTGGTCCAGGTCTAGGAAAACATCCAAAAAGTGAAAAAGCAACGATTGAGATAATAAAAAGAATCAATAAAGAACAAATTCCAATTGTAATAGACGCCGATGCAATCTTGCCTTTAGAAAGTTACTCAAATGAAATATATAATTCGCCAACAGTAATAACACCACATGCAGGCGAATTTGAAACATTAACCAGCTTGAAAATTTCAGAAGATATTGAAGAAAGACAGAATTTAGTTAAAAGTTGGGCAAATAAAATTGGAATTTCAATTTTTTTAAAAGGTTATGTCGATATACTAACTGATGGAAAAAAGATTAAGCTTAACGATATTCATAACCAAGCAATGACCGTTGGCGGAACGGGTGATGTTCTTGCAGGAATCATCGGTTCACTTCTATCAAAAGGAGTTGATCCCTTTAATTCCATTAGAATGTCTGCATTCATAAACGGTTGTGCTGGAAATAAGGCATTTGAAACAAAATCGTATGGGTTACTTCCAACGGATATAATTGAAGAAATTCCTAATGTATTATCAAAATATATTAAGTGAAGATATGTTGGAAAAGAATTTGGACAGGAGAAGGACGTCGAGCCATCTAGCAAGTCGTCTTCTCCCCCTTTTGTCTTTCAACGTTGAAATAACATAATTAATATAGAGGATATATTTTAAAAATTTTTCCAATATTTTTTAAAAAATTTACCTTATTTAAATAAAAAAAAGAAAAGAAGATAGATGGAGGAAGAAAAAACTAGTCTATCTTCTTTCTACTTCTAACTAGAACGATACAGACCAAAGCACCAATTACCCCAAGAAGACCTATGCTTTGTAATCCCGTGCTAAATATTTCACCACTAGCACACCCTTCGGCTTTATTATTACCATCAAGAATATAAACATCATAATCATCGTTTTCAGCTGGATTCGGTGCAATTATTAATTCCTCGTTTTCTGGTGTGGGAGAAATTAAAATGTCCTCACTTTCACCGTTTGAAGTATCATCCAGATACTCATCTGGGGTAGGAGCAATTAACCAATCTTCTTGATTTTCTTCTGCTTCAACAGAGGTAATTTGTATTTCTTGCCGCTCTTCATCTGCAGAAACGCACATTGCCATTCCGATTACAAAAGCTCCTATGACTAATATTATAAATCCTTTTTTCGATTTCATTTTTTCACCTTTATTTACACTGATTGTCATTAAAGTTTATATACTGTCAGAAAATGTTTGGCAATTTCCCAACACTAAAAAAACAAACTATTTTGTAAAATTATATCAAAAAATCACTAATGTATGTCCTGACAAAATAATTTGAATAAATTATTTATAATCATTTTTCAATCAATCATCAATGAAAAAAACCTTAATTCTGATGGGATGTTTATTTTCCATATTACTATCTATTGTTTCTAGTGGACAATTTCTCTCCCCAACCGCAAATCTTGACGCAGAAATTGAACAACCTACTATAGGTGTTTTTGTTGGAAAAACTGAATTAGAAGGATCATTTACTGGTTACGAAACAGAATTACCCGTTGATTTCTCTGAAATAGAAGAACTAACAACATACCCAATTTTGTTTGATGTATTAGATGACCTATTTGATGTTTCAATATTACAGAATCTCAACATTTTTCCTATACTGGGATCGTGCCATTTTGAAAATATAGAACGAGTAACCATTGTTGACATTCAAAAAATCCAGCAATTAAATCTCGAATCAATTACAGCAGAAGATCTCTTTGATCTTATAGAAGTAATTGTTACCTATTCGAACGTGAGTGTAGATGCATTAGACGGATTATTTATGATGGGAATGGGGACAGATAACGTTACAGTCGACACAGAATTAAACTTTGCAATTTCTTCTGTTGCTCAGATCGAAATAACCAATGGAAATGAAACTCCTCTTCTGGCATTGATTGCTAACGAGAAAATTCCTTTACATTACAAAGGAAACTCTATTGCTATAACAAAATTTGCCGAACAAGGAAATATTAAACTTAGTAATAACGGCACTGTAATCTGGAATGGAGATTCAACAGGGAAAATATTTTTTATAAAAGATAGCAATATAAGCCCAATTCTAGAATCGATATTTTATGTCTTTCCTTTATCCAAAAACGAACAAAAAATTGCAACATTATCTATCGAACCTGCAAATTCCGAATATTTAAACACATCATTCCTAATTAGTGAGATTTCAAATACTTCAACTGGCATAGAACAATTTAATTTATCATCATTTACCGGTTACATTGAAAAATACGATGAATTAATCGAAACTGCTGCTATGGTTGTGAATGGCGGTATGGTGCTAATAGGGACAAATGATTCTATAGTAATAGACGACACCTTACAGGAATTTAAAAATTTTGGATTTGCCAGGGGGAACAAATATACAGTTACGATAAACGGTGGAAGCCAACCAAAAGCTAAGATAAGTGGTAATTATAAATTGATTTTTCTAGGGGATCATCTATATACTGCCCAAGCAAAAGAATCTGAAAATGGTCTCTCATTTCCAATATTTATAGTTATTCTATGGATAATAGCTATTGCACTTTTCTTAATTTTTAAATATTATTTAAAATTCGATAACAACAAGAATCTTGAAGACAAAATCAAAAAATATGCTTTTATTTTTCATATTGGTTCTTTGATTTTATCATTTATCTTGTTGGATAGAGAAATAAGTTATCAATTCGGTGTAAGTGCACTAGATGCAATTTTTCGTGGAGGCATACCACTAATTCTACTTGCTTTTTTACTAGTTGAGGGAATTATGTGGGTTATTGGCTATTTTAGTTTTGCTATACCGATTACTTTGATATCAAAGCAAGGACTAAAAACAATAGGTATAGGCAAAGGTGGAAAAGGCATATCTAAAGGAATAGGTGCACTGTCAATTTGGGTTTTTTGTGCAATATATGTAAAATTATTTGTAAACATAATATTTTTATTTATAAACCCGTCTATGATTATCCCGATTGGATAAAAATGCATTCATATTTACATCTACAGCCATTTTACAAAGAACCCGCATTAATTATTCCAAAAGAAAAAAAAATTGTTTTTGCAGATCTTCATATTGGAATCGAAAAAGAATTAAGAGAAAGTGGAGTGCATACCTCTGCAATTACGGAGAAGATAAAAGATAAAATAATACAAATATGTAAGAAATTCAAGCCTAAGGATATTATTTTACTCGGCGATGTAAAACATAATATTCCGACATCTACAATTCGTGAAAGAAAAGATGTTAAAAATCTTCTAGAATGTATTTGTACTTTTGGAAATGTGCACATTATTCCCGGTAACCATGATGGTTTCCTGAATAAAATCACCCCTGCCCAGGTAAAAATATATCCCTCGGGTGGGACAGTTATTAATGATATTGGATTTGTGCATGGACATCGATGGCCAGATAGCAGTATTGTTAATTGTAAACACATAGTTAGTGCACACACTCACCCAACCGTTATGCTTATGGATAGGTTGGACCACAGGTATTTTGAACCCTGTTGGGTCAGAACAAAATTTCTAAAAGAAAGGATACATGAGAAATATCCAGAAAGCAAAAACCCAGAAATTTTAATCATGCCTGCCTTTAATCCTTTGTGTGGGGGCACAGCAATAAATAGGGAAGGTGTTGTAGGACCATTAGGGAAAGTAATCGATGTGGAAAATGCAGATATCTATCTTTTGGACGGGTCTTATTTAGGAAAAGTAAAAAACATCTCCAACTGAAGG
>JAFGPP010000060.1 GCA_016936135.1 Thermoplasmatota archaeon | reverse complement strand
GAACTGGTTGAGATCTACTTATTAAAATAAATATATTAAACTTAGTATAAATAATTTGACTAAATTTCAAACTGCATACAAAATTAAAAATAATTTGAAAAAACGATAATTTGACCTTAAGAATGCAATCGATAGATTTTAATGCATCTTTTCTAATAATTGGTTTGAAATAAAATGGTACTTGATGACTTGAGTACGTCCCTGCGTGGAACGTTGAAAAAAATTGCTAATGCCGTTTATATAGATTCAAAATTGATAAAAGAAATTGTAAGAGACATCCAAAGGGCACTTCTTCAAGCAGATGTCAATGTAAAGCTGGTATTGCAGCTATCAAAAAAAATTGAAAAGCGGGCACTTGAGGAAAAACCACCTGCCGGGATGAGTAATCGTGAACATGTCATTAAAATAGTATACGATGAACTTGTTAATATTTTAGGAGATTCAAGAGACTTACCGATTAAAAAACAGATAATAATGATGGTTGGTCTTTACGGGCAGGGAAAAACTACAACCTGTGGTAAACTTGCGATATATTTTAAAAAGAAAGGTCTTCGACCGGCGTTTATTGCAGGAGATGTTCATAGACCGGCTGCATACGAGCAACTAAAACAGATTGCAAAACAGGTCGAGGTCCCGATTTATGGAGATAAGACAGAGAAAAACGCTGTTAAGGTTGTTAAGGAAGGTTTGGCAAAACTAAAAAGAAACAACGATGTAATTATTGTTGATACATCAGGTAGACATAAACTTGAAGATGATTTAATAAGGGAAATGACGGACATTTTCAAGACTACAAAACCTGATGAAAAATTGCTTGTGATGGATGCGGCAGTAGGCCAACAAGCCGGACCACAGGCTAAGGCATTTAACGATGCAGTAGATATTACAGGAATTGTACTTACGAAGTTGGATGGTACTGCAAAAGGTGGTGGTGCATTAAGTGCCGCAGCCGAAGTGGGAGCGCCAATTGTTTTTATAGGTACAGGGGAACATGCAAGTGATTTTGAGACCTTTGATCCCTCAAGATTCATTTCTCGGCTTCTTGGAATGGGGGATATAAAGACTCTTCTGGAGAAGGCAGAGGAAAGTCTTAAAGGAAAGGATGCTGAAAAAACAGCGAGGCGATTGATGTCCGGTAAGTTTACCCTTTATGACATGGCTGAACAGATGGATATGATATCTGGCATGGGTCCTTTATCAAAAATTGCAGATATGTTACCTTTTGGTGTTTCGGGGAAAATGAAAGATGTCGACATGAATGATACACAAGATAAGCTGAAAAAATTCCGAGTAATAATGAACTCCATGACGAAAGATGAAATGAATGATCCTAACATAATAAAATCCTCTCGAGTAAAAAGAATTGCAAGAGGTGCAGGTGTCGAAAACCGAAATGTAAAGGAATTACTTAAGTACTATAACATGACAAAGAAAATGATGAAAGGACTTTCTGGAAATCGTAAGATGAGAAAGAACCTGATGAAACAACTTCAATTTGGAACGTAGGAATTTTTTTATATATCATGATTTTTAAAAATTTTGAAAAATTAGTACAAAACGGGGCAACTCCAGTTATCAGGAAAAAAAGAGAAGATGTTCTCAGGCTCTTAACTGCTGCATTAGAGGCAGTAGATCCTTATACGCTTGTAAAATCAACAATCAAGGATAATAAGATGTTTTTAAAAGATACTATTTTTGATTTAAGTAGATATGATAATATTTTCGCAATTGGTTTTGGAAAGGCTAGTATTGGAATGACCCAGGCAATCTGCGATTACATTGATATTGCTAGAGGCATAGTAATTACAAATAGTGCAAATGTGAAAGTTAGTCACAATAAAGTGGAAACAATTCTTGGGAGTCACCCCATTGCAGACATGAATTGTGTCAGGGGAACGGATAAAATTCTTAATCTTGTTAAAAATTGTAAAAGAAATGACTTACTAATCGTTTTGATATCTGGAGGCGGCTCTTCTTTACTTTGTAAACCAAAAATAAAATTAAAGGCATATCAGCAAACAAACAATTTATTGTTAAAATCTGAGGCAAATATAAATGAAATAAATACCGTTAGAAAACATTTATCTGATGTAAAAGGCGGACAACTTGCTAAAGCTGCCGATTGCCAGATTCTTTCCCTTGTAATATCTGACATTATTGGAGATCCTTTGGAATCAATTGCATCTGCTCCTACCAGTCCTGATTCTACAACCTATTCTGATGCATATAATGTGCTTCAACGCTATGAATTGACTGGCAAAATTCCAGATGAGGCATTGAATATAATAAAAGATGGAGTCAATGGCCTCATTAAAGACACTCCAAAAAAAGAAGATATTATTTTTGAAAAAGTTTCAAACAACATAATAGGTTCTAATTTTTTGGCTTGTGAAGCTGCTGCGTTGAAGGCAAAAAAATTAGGTTATTTTCCTTGTATTTTGACTACATCACTTTCAGGCGAAGCCAAAGAGATGGGTAACTATGTTGTTGATTCCAGCAAAATTTTTGAAGATGATGGGAGGTATGATGTAATTATTGCTGGTGGAGAAACAACTGTAAAAGTAGAAGGAAAGGGAGTGGGTGGTCGTAACCAGGAACTTATATTAGGAGTTATAAAACGTTTAAACGGAAAAGAAGCGGTTTTTTCATCATTTGCAACAGATGGCATAGATGGAAATAGTGATGCGGCTGGTGCAATAGCGGATGGATACTCTTACAGTAGGGCTTTGGGAAAAAATCTCAATTCAGAGAAATTTCTCATACAAAATAATTCTTATAATTTTTTCAGAAAACTTGATGATTTGCTTTTCACCGGGGATACCGGAACAAACGTAATGGATTTGCAAGTCATCATTAAATAAATTTTTTAAATCCTTAATTTTCATTTCAAGTCAAATATCAAAAATAAATAATATAATTTCTTATTCCTATTTTTGATTCCTTATAAAAACCCAAAAATATTTAAATTATCGCTCTATAAATTGGTTTGGATTTTGTAAAGGATATAAGGAGATAGGTATGGGAAGAAATAAATTATTAAACAATTTATTTTTGTTAACAGTCCTTTTTATTACAATTAGTTCTACTTTTGCTTTTTTAACAATAACTTCAGCATCCTCTTCACTTGAAACGATGGATGAAGGCGATGGATTTTACCTTGTTGATACTTTTGAAGAGGCAGAAAATGTTTTACTTACAAATTGCGAGATATCTAACGGCAACATAATGCTTAAAACTGAGGGAGGGGAAGTTGGAAAAACTTTTGATTATTATGCAAGATCATCCTCATCCAAAAGTAAAGCCTATTATAATACCATATACAGTTCATTAATTTTCAATACTCTTTTTCCACCAAATCTTCTAACTAGTTTTGAAAATGAATTTAATGAAGAGTTTGACTATCCAAAGATTGCAAGACTGGATGGAAATACATTTCCCTTTGCAGGACAACAACAGCAGGATTCCAGATATAAACGCATTCATCATTTCAGATTTTACATAGACGAGGAAACCAAAAAATATGCGTCAAGAATAGATATTTTTTGGCGCGGTTATGCAAAGAACGATAGTGAATTGTCAATATATGTTTGGCAACCAATTACTCAAATTATTAATTTCGGGGTATGGGAAAAAGTGGCAAGCGTGCAATCGGGAAGTAAATTTATTAATTTAACGTATAGTCAAATACTTGATCTTTTTATTAGTAACGACAACTATGTTGATTTCTGTATCGTGGCTGAGCCCGAATCAATGAAAAAATGTAATCTTTTTACTGATTATGTAAATTTAACAATATCCCGTAGCGGTTATCCGTCTGAGGGTGAAGCAATATCATCAGTTATTCGTCCCACAAATATCGATTCATGGGAACTTTTTACTTGGGAAGATAATGAAAAGGCGGAAACATCTGTAAGATATTATCTTTATAAAGTAAATCAGACAGGATACAAATCTCTTGTGGAAGAAACATATTTACCAAGTAACAAAAACGGTCTGACTTCCGGCAATCCCATTGTACTTGAAAAAATTCCAAAAAATTATTCACTACAGATAAGGGCAGTATTGACGACAAATAATGCTTCCAATACACCTGAAATTTCTTCTTGGGCAATAACTTGGCAAAAAGATTTTTACTCTTGGAGTGACCGCTTTAATTCCTCCCTTAGATTAGCAGAGGGGTCTATAACCAATGTTGACGTAAGAGACGGCAATGTAAGTCTTATTCCCTTGTTTAACGACTGGGAGATGTTTGGAAAAAATTCTGATAATACCAGAATTTCGGATGGTGCAGGTCCTTCAGAATATTCTACCTACTGGTACTCGTTTGTTGGCGCCGGTACAGACCACAGAAATGGAGTAGTAAAACAGGGAGTATTTTACATACCTTCAAGCAACGGAAGAACCATTTATTCTTTTGATGCCGACAAAAAGACTGGTGCCCTTCAGGCAAATGATCACGATTACAAAAAAACATATACTTTGCCAAGTAATTTGGTTGTTAATACATCACTTGCTGTTACAGATGAACTGGTCATTGTGGTAACCGATACACCAGGGACTGAGAATAAAATTATAGCACTTAATAAAAATGACTTGTCCAATCAAAAATGGATTTATTCGGACCCGGATCACGAAAACATTCGCTTTGCTTCTCCTCCAGTTATTCACGATAATAAAATTTATGTTACCTCATATAGTGGAAGTAAAAAACTCATTGTGCTTAACAGTTATGGAACGCGAGTATGGGAAAAAACCCTGCCAGGCGATTGTGTATCAAGCCCTGCGGTATATTCAAATAAGATAATTGTTGGATGTAATTCTGAAAACAGTAATAATCTGATTGCATATGATATGAATGGAAACAAACTCTGGGAAAAAACGGTTGGTCCAGTTGGAAAAGCTTCGCCTGTGATTTATAATAACAAAATCTTTGTAACAGTAAAAGACCCCGTACCGTTGACTAGCCTAGCTTACACAAAATTATACGCTTTAAATCTTGCAGACGGTAATATATTATGGAACTTTACATTAACATCAGCAAAGACATTTAATCTTCCCAATAAGGACGATATCGCCGCATCTTGTACCCCTGCTGTATATGATGATTTAATATACGTTCCTTCTCCTGATAGCAAACTTTATGCATTAAATATCTTGGATGGTTCAGTATCAGATCTCTGGGAAAACAACCCATATAATCTTTACGATAGTTTAATTCCACCTACAACAGCACAAACATCCTCGGCAGCTTATGCTGGGGGAATAATATATGTGGGTTCACCCTCGGGTGCAATGTATGCAATTGATGCATCTGACGGCTCACTTGTTTGGAAAAAATCAACCTACGACGACACGCCTGTTTTATCCTCGCCAATTGTAGTAGACGGGTTGGTTTATTACACTGATGAAGATGGGAGTTTATATTGTGTGGGTAAACCAAAAGGAACAGCGGGTACACAAATTCAGGGAACTGTAATTTCCATTCCTATTAAATTACCGACTCCCACATCCAGTTATTCATGGCACAGATTTTATGCAAACTATTCTCAGGCTGGGGGTAAGATAACTTTTTCGATATTGGATAAGCAGGGAAAAACGATTAAAAGCGGTTTATACGATGATTACGATATCTCCGCACATGCAAAAAATTATGATACAATAAAACTGCGGGCTGACTTTACCGGAAATGTTACTTATCAACCAAAACTCTATGATTGGACGGTTACCTTCATAAAATCCAGCGGTGTTTCCACAAAAACCATTTTTGATTCTGGAAGTTTCAAATCAACCGGTACTTTTCCAAATATTAGTTATTCAATTGATGTTAAAAACGAATATTTTGGTCTGAAAAATACTTCTGCAGAATACAATCTACAATATCAAAATAAATCAAATCCCATGCAAGAGCTGGGCTGGACATCAGCCAATATTACAGGGCCAAATGGTTCGAAATTAACTCAAACAATTACGGCCGATGTTAAAAAACAGAAATTTAATACTAATATCACCCTTCTAAATATACGTTTTCGAATTACCGATATTTCAGGCAATACAACTGCATCGGAATGGTACGAAATTGGTCAATCTTATGATAACAAACCTCCAATATTTTATTTGGATACTTTCACACCTACGGATGGATGGATTACATCAAATACTCCAACCTGTACAATCAAGGTCAGAGATTACTATTCTGGGCAGAAAATAACTGGATTGAATGTAAAATCTGCAAAAGCCACAATTACTTATGAAGATAATTCAGTGCAAAAGACTAATACTTTCGCCGCAAATTGTACCGGAACTAATGGGACAACAACTCAGCAAACAATATCAATTGATATCTCAAAATTATCAATAAAAGATGATATAGACGAACTAATAAATATTAAATTTTGTATTGAAGATGTTGCAGGAAATTCAAATTGTTCCCCTGTTGTACCATTTAGCAGGGATACCGAGAAACCTTATTCATATATTTCAAATTTAGCAGACATTGATGACAATATTAACACTACACCTGTTGTTTTAAAGGCATTTGCTAAGGACAATATAAGTGGAATACAAAGTGTGACCCTGTACTTACGTACTTCATCTACTGCTCAGTGGGTTGTTTATGAAGTTGATTCTACGTCTCCTTACCAGTGGGAATTTTCAAGATCAAGTGGTCCCTATGAACTCTGTACAATTGCAAAGGATAAAGCCGGAAACACACAAGACTATCCTACTACCGCACCCGTTTCCTTTTTATTTGACCCGGTAAAACCCTCTCAACCAAGTTATGTTACGGGCAGGGATTATACATTTAGTGAAGTTCCTTCATTTGATGACATTGAGTTTGAAGACGACTATAAACTTGATAAAGTTGAATATAAATTGGATATAATCTCCGGTAGTTCTTGGGTTGTCATTGTAGATAATATTAATTGCAAAAGTTACACGCCCCAATGGAGTCTAACTGATGATGATTGGGATGCGATGGTTGAAGGAGAAATCTATCATATATTTTTCAGATTGACAGATACACTGAATAATCAATATGTTTCAACTTCGTCTGATGCTATGAGGATTAAAAAGGATCTATCTACTCCTATTGTTGAAGATTATAATCCCGATCTTTCAGATTTTTCAAATTGGCGCTTAGATAATAATTACAAAGTAACTGTTAAAATTGTGGATGAAAGTAAAATATCCAATATTAAACTATACTATAGTTATTCCTCTGATAACAAAACATGGAGTAATTGGACCCAATACGGTCATATAGATACAAATTCTCCATTTTCTTGGGACTTTACTGCAAGCGAGGGTAGTGGATTTTACAGATTTAAAACATTGGTAAAAGAAGCCAGCGGATTGGAAGTGGAGTCTGACGTTAAATATTCAAGTGTCACAAACGTTTCTATGTTTTTACTAATACTCATGGTGATGATAGCAGTCATTTTAATAATAGTAACAGCACTTGTAGTTGTTTCTCGTCCCGCAAGAAAAGCTAAGAAGAATCAAAAATAAATGAAATTTTTTTTCTTTCAGGATCGTTCTAAACCAACATCAATCGAAAGAATTTTTTCCTTTAATTCGCTGATTCCTTCTTCTGTTTTACAGGAAATTTTCAAATTAGAAGATTCCGTTTTTAAAATATCGCTCTTTGTTTCAACAACCATTATATCTACAAATTTAAACATTTTCTTAATTTCGGATAACAGATTCAACTGATCATCTAATTTATAGCCGCATGTTTCGCTTGGATCCAATAAAAAAATAATTACATTTGCAAGGTGTTTTAAGGCCGATATCGCCTGTCTTTCTATTTTATTTCTTTCAAAAAAAGACTGATCCAGTAGACCGGGGGTGTCGATGATTTGGTAAGTGTGAGTAATATATCTTTCCTGTTTTTTTATATGACCAACATAAATTTCTTTTGTGGTAAATGGATACTGTGCAACTTCAGGTTTTGCCGCAGATAAACATCTTAGAAGAGACGATTTCCCAACGTTGGGATAACCTGCAATTACAATGGTAGGTACATCGTTTATATCTGGAAATTCTTTCAAAATCATTTGTGCGTTTGCCATTAGCTCCAATTCGTTAGAAACTTGTTTTACTACACTAGTTAAACGACCGTAAATTTCCTGTTGTTTATTTTGTAAAAAATCATAATTACTATTTTTTCTCATGGCCTTGCGTTGTTTGCTGTAGATATTATTGCAAGTTTTATATGCCCAATTCACCGCACCAAGAGATTTTTTTAAAGAATTAACATCAATTTTAATATCTATTAAATCTTGATAGAAAGGCGGTAGGTTTTCTATGGAAGGAAATTTTTTAACATAGCTTTCTAGGGTAGAGATTAATGAGGTTGCAAACGACTCTGTTTTGGCAATAACGGTTTTCTTCCTTTTAAAATCAGCATTTCTATCAGTAACCTGTACCTTGTGTGATTTTGCTAAAGAACGCTTGATTGTTTCTTGGGCATCAAGAACTAATGGTAGATTACGAAACATGGCTATTGAATAGCTTTATCTGAAAGCTGTAAATTAAACTACCTATGAAGGCTAATTTTTATTCAACAGCCAATTTCGTAATAGGTTTTAAATTTGGTTACGGGGGTATAATTTGCTTTTTTACCTTTTTTTACCATTCCCATTTTACATTTTTTGCAAATCCCATGATTTGAGACGGGTCATAAGTCGCGTCAACAAAACCCCAAAAAAATCTGCTTCCAAGTGTATTGTTACATTGATATCTTTAAATTCCTATGTAAAGCTCATCGCTAGGCGACAAAAATATCAGTATTGAATGATGTAGTCTTTACCTTCACTTTCTGTCCAATCAATAGCAAAGTTAAACACATCTTGGGAATAGTCGTAAAATTTTTTTAATATCGGAATTTCACTATCGTAAAAATCGTTATAAGATATGTTAAACCATTTTTCCAAGATCTGCATCGGAATAATTACTCTAAAACGTAAATATAAACCATCCACTGAACTTGGAGAAATATCGGTTATTTTGCCTCCTGCTTTTGGATTTTCAATAAGACTTTTGGGAACCTTCCAGCTAATGATACTATTGATTTTTTTTACCTGACCCGATATTTGTACTGTTTCAAGATAATAAAATTCAATGAAAAAAAACTTATCAAGCCATACATCATAGCGTTTGTTATTAATTTTAAAATCAACGGAGAAACTTTGTCCTATTCTGAAAATTTTGAAATTTGCTAATTTCATATTTACGTAAAGATATTCTGGTTCATCGGGCTTTTCAAAAAACCAAACTGATTTGATATCGATAGTACTACGACGCTCTCCTGTTTCATCCTCAAGTTCTGGATTTTTCTCGCTACCGGCGTTTGCAAATAAAGTAAGGGGACTTGAGATTAAAATCAGCGTCAAGATTATTCCAATAATCTTTCTTTTCATTTTATTTTCCCCCAATATCTTTTTAGCAATTCCTCCAAATAAACCAAACTCTTCCCATTATTAAAGCTTTATTGCAAGAAGTATGTTCAAAATAAGATTTAATAACTAAAAAACTAGGAAATTGAACAATTAATTATCAAATTATAATACAAAAACAGATAATGAAGGATAAAAAACCATCGCATCGTAAAACTTTGGTTTTCATACGTAAATCCTTTAAAATACCGATATATATGTTTTGCCAAAAATAAGAAAGTTGGTAAAAAACAATGGATGAGGGATATATCTATTCAAATAAATTTCGAAAAATAATTTTTGATGAAGTCGCTTCTGGAGAGATTAACATTAAACGTATTGCCAAAAAACATCATATAATTCTGACCGTTGCAAAAAAGGTTGCAGAAGAACTTGTAACAAGCAATTACTTGGATAAACAGGGGGAGGACTATAATCTGTCAAAAGATGGAGAAAAACTCGCCGAACAGATTAGATGATTATTGGAAGTTCTAATATGAAACCATATCTCTTACAAATGTTAAAAGAATTAGCTTTGCTTGGTGCTATAGAAAATAGAGTAGAAATTTCATCTCTTGAACTGGCAAAACAACTCAATACAAGTCAGCAAACAGGTTCAAGATATCTTCTTGAACTAGATAAACAAGGCACGATAACTAGAGAAATGGGCATTAAAAAACAACTTATTCAGATTACTGAAAAAGGAGAAGAAGCCCTACAGGATGAATACATGCGGTACAGAAGTATTTTTGAGTTAACCGATCAAGTCAGTTTCGTCGGAAAGGTTGTTTCAGGCATGGGCGAGGGAAGATACTATACTGCTCAGGGCGGATATTCAAAGCAATTCAAAGAAAAGCTTGGAATTTTAGCATTTCCCGGAACATTAAATGTTGAAATCAGACATATTGATAAAAACAAAATACGTTTAATAAAAAAACACGCAGGGATTTTAATAGATTCCTTTGAATCAAACAACAGAACATTTGGAGCGGTTCAATGTTTTCCTGCCAAAATCAACAATCTTGACGGTGCTATAGTTCTGCCTGCAAGAAGTCATTATTCAAATATTTTGGAATTTATCTCCAAATATAACCTGAGAGAGAAACTTAAACTAAAAGATGATGATGAAGTCAGCATTATAATTTTTTTAAACAAAGATAAGTAAGGCATTATGAAAAATAAATTTGTGGCTGATATTTTATACCAAATTGCGGATTTGCTTGATATAAAAGGAGAAATTTTTTTTAAAACTAGGGCCTATAGAATCGCTGCACAAACCATAGAAGTTCTTGACGAGGATATTGAAACTGTAGTAAAGGAAGGAAGACTTGAATCTATTCAAGGCGTGGGAGAGGCACTTGCAAAAAAAATAAAAGAAATCGTAGAAACCGGAAATCTTGAGTATTTTGAAAGATTAAAAAAGGAAATTCCTGAGGGATTGCTTGAATTGTTAGAATTGCCCGGTTTGGGTCCAAAAAAGGTGGCAGCACTTTATAAAAGTCTAGGGATAACCACGGTAGATGCTTTAGGGAAAGCTTGCATTCAGGGCAAACTTAGAGATTTAGACGGATTTGGAGAAATAACTGAGAGAAATATACTCAGGGGAATTCAATTAAAAGAAAAAACAAGCGGTCGCGTCCTTTTAAATGTGGCTTATCAAGATGGAAACAAGTATCATGATTATATAAAAAAGTGCCGAGAAGTGGAAGATTCGGCTCTTGCAGGAAGTTTCCGCAGAAAAAAAGAAACAATTGGCGACCTTGACATTCTTGCTTCTTCAGAAAATCCTGACGAGGTAATGAATCATTTTGTAAAATATCCAGATGTTTCAAGAATCTTGATGAAAGGACCGACGAAAAGTAGCGTTCTTCTATCAGACGGTTTGCAGGTGGATTTGCGGGTTGTGAAAAAGGAAAGTTATGGGGCAGCTTTGCAATATTTTACAGGTTCAAAGGAACATAACGTTAAAATGCGCAGTTTAGCCATAAAAAAAGGCTACAGATTAAATGAATACGGGTTGTTTGAAAAAGACACAGAGAAATATGTAACTGGTCGAGTGGAAAAGGATGTATATTCTGCGCTGGGCCTAGATTATATAGAGCCAGAGTTGCGAGAAAACATGGGTGAAATTGAGGCAGCTTCAGAGGGAAAATTACCTCGTCTTGTAGATTATAAGGATATCTTGGGAGACTTGCACATTCATTCAATTTACAGTGATGGGTCAGACTCTATAGAAACCATTGCAAATCATGCCCAGAAATTTGGATACAAATACGTTGGCATTGCAGATCATTCTCAATCCCTTAAGATTGCTGGGGGTTTATCTGAAGAAACTTTGATTAAAAAGCAAAAAGAAATTCAGCAGATTAACAAAAAACTAGAAGGTATTACAGTACTTTTTGGTACAGAATGTGATATTAAAAAAGACGGAACCTTGGACTATCCCAACTCCGTGCTGGCTGAATTTGATTTTGTAATTGTTGGAGTGCATACTGCTTTTAAAATGGATTCAAAACAGATGGAAAGTAGGATTCTATCCGGAATTGAAAATGAATACGCAAATATATTGGCTCATCCAACCGGAAGATTAATTGGCAGACGTGAAGCATTTAAAATTGATATAGAAAATCTAATTGATGCTGCAAAAAAAACAAACACGTTTTTAGAGATAAATTCATTTCCCGATAGGCTTGATCTAAATAACGTTCACGCTAAACTAGCAAAAGAAAAGAAAGTAAAATGTGTTATAGGTACAGATTCTCATAGCGTTGCAAATATGACCTATATGGAGTTTGGAGTGGCAACGGCTAGAAGAGGATGGCAGGAAAAAAGCGACATTTTAAACACTTATGGCTTAAAGGATCTAAAGAAAATGTTGGGTAGATAAATAATGCAAGAAAAAGAGGCTATAAAAAAGATAGAACAGTTAAGAAAGGAAATTCGTCATCATGATTATTTATATTATGTTTTAAACAATCCTGAAATTTCTGACACAAAATATGATAAATTATTGAGAAAATTAAAAGAACTTGAAGAAAAGTTTCCAAAGCTTGTTACACCTGACTCACCAACTCAAAGAGTCGGAGGAACGCCTCTTGATGAGTTTGGCACAGTTAGACATTCAAAACCAATGCTAAGCCTTGATAGCGCGATTAAAGAGGAAGAGATTTTAAGATTTGATGAAAGGATTAAACGTGAGCTAGAAACAGGTGAGGTTGTTTATGTTGCCGAACCGAAACTTGATGGTTTGTCCGTTGAACTTATTTATGAAAACGGTTACTTTGTTAGGGGTTCGACCCGTGGGGACGGAGTAATAGGTGAAGATGTTACCGAAAACATAAAAACAATTCGTACAGTCCCATTAATACTACGAAGCAGCGAAAAAAATATTCCCAAAATGGTAGCAGTGAGAGGCGAGGTAATAATGCACATAAAAGATTTCGAAAATTTCAACAAAATGCTGGTTGAAAATGGATATCAACCTCTTGCAAATCCAAGGAACGCTGCCGCGGGATCATTAAGAAGACTTAACCCAAAAGAAACGGCTGAAAGACCTTTGGATATTTATTTTTATGAAATAATGGACAGTCAGGGACTATCAATTGAAACTCAACTTGAGGGATTAGATTATCTCAGCAAATGGGGATTAAGAACTAATGGATTCATTGAGACTTGCAACGATTCCCAAGGAATAATTAATTATCATCACAAAATGGAAGAAAAAAGAGAAACTCTAGATTACGAAATTGACGGTGTTGTAATTAAGGTTAATAAAATTGATTTTCAAGAAAAACTTGGCCAAAAATCACGGTCTCCAAGATGGGCAATAGCATTTAAATTTCCGTCAAGAAAGGAAGAAACTCAGATTTTAGGTATTACAGTCCAAGTTGGAAGAACCGGAACATTGACCCCAGTTGCCTTGTTAAAGCCAGTTGATGTTGGGGGGGTCACTGTTTCAAGAGCTAGCCTTCACAATCAGGACTTTGTTAATATTATGGATGTAAGAATTGGGGATTTCGTAAAGGTAGGAAGGGCAGGCGATGTAATTCCAGAAGTAACAGAGGTAATCAAATCTAAAAGAAACGGTAAGGAAAAAAAATTCTACATTCCAAAAAATTGCCCCGTATGTGGATCAAATGTGGTTAAAGATGGTGCCTACTACAAATGTGCTGGTGGACTATCTTGTATAGCTCAATTAAAACGCAGTATTGCTCATTTTGCTTCTAAAGGTGCAATGGATATCGAGCATTTGGGTAGAAAAAGCGTGGAACTTCTTGTTGACGAGGGGCTTCTTAAAAGAGTAAGTGATATCTATAGATTGAATAAAGAAGATCTTTTATCACTTCCCAGATTTGCCGAGAAATCAGCAGAAAATTTAATTGAATCTGTTGAAAAAAGCAAAGACAAAAATCTTGCTAGATTTATCTACGCTCTTGGAATTCCAAACGTTGGGGAGCATGTAGCAAGGGTGCTTGCGGATAAATTTGGTAGTCTTGATAAATTAAAAGAAGCCAAAATTGAGGATTTAGTACAAATATTTGAAATCGGACCAGAAATTGCTGAAAGTGTAAATTCTTTTTCCAGGGAGCCAAATAATCTTGAAGAAATTGAACACATGAAATCTCTTGGAGTTAATGCTATTTCTGAGGTTTCTTCAAAAAAACCAGATACACTTATGGGAAAGACCTTTCTTTTTACTGGAAGCCTCACACAATTTAGTAGAGACGAGGCAAAACGCATTGTCGAAGAATTGGGTGGACGTGCCGTATCATTGGTAAGTAAAAATGTAGATTATGTAGTGGTAGGCGATAATCCTGGATCTAAGTATGAAAAAGCACGGAAATTAAATTTGGAATGTATTGACGAAAATAAGTTTAAACAAATTTTGGGTAAATAGAGGAATAATATGCCAGAATGTAAAGTTGAAGAAAACAAATCCAATTGCAATTGTACCTATCCATGTAGCAAAAAAGGCATGTGTTGTGAGTGTCTATACTCACATAGAATAGTTGGTGAACTACCTGCTTGTTATTTCCCTGACGATGTTGAAGGAACATATGATAGAACTATAGAAAATTTTATAAAAATCTATCAGTCTAGAGGAAGATGGTGGTAAAAAACCTACCTAATTTTTATATATGAATTGTTGCATCAGTGCAACAATGAGTTTAAGTAAGGAGAGAATCATTCCAATTATTGCAATTTGCGTGCTTTTAATAGGATCTTTTTCCTCGATTTATGTTTACGCGCTAAATTCTAATTTTGAATCTAATGAAGATGTCATAGTAATTAACAACGAAGAATATTTACTAGAATATCTTTTTTCAAATATTATCATAAGAAATTTGTATTCTATTAACGCATCAGGTATTGCTCTGGATAATATTATTACTTCAATAAACGTTAATTGTCCCTCCTGCAATTCCTATAAAATCATCGGCAAAGATGGTTATTCTCAAATAGTAACTTGGGAAAATATGCAGAACGGTGTTTTGACTAATGAAAAAAAAGTTGTTTTTTCTGACTTACCAAAAGCATTCAATGTTAAAGATGTAGTAGAAATTGAGGTGATACATGATGGATAAAATGAAATTAATTGCAGGGATAATAGTATTTGGATCAATTTGGGGGTTTGCAGAATGCATAATTGGTCCAAAATTATCTGAAGTTGGTTTACCTTCTGGAGCATTAATGACTTCTATCTTTGCAATTGGTTTGATGGTTACAAGCAGGATGTTTTACAGGCAGAGAGGTATGCAGCTTGGAATGGGTCTTGTTGCCGGAACCTTACGGCTTTTCAATCCATTTGGAAGTTGCGTTGTTTGCTCTGCAATTGCAATAGCTGCAGAAGGACTTTTGTTTGAACTTATTTGGTATAAAATGTCACTTGATTTAAGGGATTTACAGACTGATACAATGAGAGTAAGCATGGGAATAATTTCCTCATATGTTTGTTACGTTGGAGGTTACATTACAACACAAATACTAACTCCAATTGTATCCACCTCGGGTTTCTACTTGGAAAATTTATTAGGATTCATACCACAAATATTATCAAGAGGGCTTCTTGCAGGAATTATCGGTGCAGTTATAGTTCCATCGGTTTTACTTCTTAAAGATTTAAATATAAAAATCATAAAAGATAGACTGTATTACCCTACTGTTGCTGCGGTTTCTTTGTTTTGCTGGATTTTTGTGGTTGTTAACTGGATAATTTTGGTTTAGGAGAATAATTCATGGATAAAACCAAAACTGTAAAAATTTTAAAATTTCATGCCGAAAAATGCAAGGGGTGTTTGGAATGCGAAAGGGCTTGTTCAAAGGTTCATTTTAAAACGGATGAGGGGGGAGAGAAATCAGCAATAAGAATAATTAAGCAAAACGGAAAATTTAAGATGCATGTTTGCGATCAAAGAGGTTTATGTCTTGACATGTGTCCAGTGGGGGCATTAACAAGAAGAAAAAATGGGGTAGTTTGGCTTGATAAAGAAACATGCATTGGTTGTCAGGCGTGTGTAGGATTTTGTCCTATTGGTGCAATGAGAAAATCCGATGCAAGAATTGAGCCTTTTAAGTGTATATCGTGTGGTGCTTGTGTTAGGGCATGTCCAGAAAAGGCCTTGGAACTTGTTGAAGTCAAAATCGATGATATCAAAGATGTAGTTTACCATAAACTGGGGGCATAAAATTGGTTGAAGGACAAATTCCCATAGAAGAATACGAAACGGGAAACACAAAACACAAGTGGGATTTGAAAAAAATAAAATCGGCACACAAGATTATTTCAGAATATAAATTTAAAAAATCTGAAATAAAGAGAGGGTATGCAAATAGAACTCTTTATGTTAATCTATCTACTGGAGAAATCAAGGAAAAAAAAGTAACAGAAGACATGAAAAAACAATTTACTGGCGGTCGGGGATTTGGTTTGAAACTAATGTGGGACGAGATAAAACCCTCGACAAGGTGGGATAGCCCAGAAAACGAATTAATTATTACAACAGGTCCTTTATGCGGTGTTACTCAATATGCAGGTTCCGGAAAATCATTGTGTTTAACAGTTTCACCTTCAACAGATATAATTTGCGATAGCAATGTCGGAGGCTTTTTTGGCCCCTATCTTAAGTTTGCGGGTTTTGACGCAATTGAGATTCAGGGTAAGGCAAAGCAAGACGTAATAATTCTTGTTGACGGTGAGGAAGGAAAAATTACTATTGAAACAGCACCATTGGAAGAAACTAATACACATTTGATTGCCGAGCAATTAACACATTTGTTCGCCTCTGAAAACACCGATAAATCCAGGCAAAAAGTTTCAGTTGTTTCCGCAGGAACTGCAGCGGAACACAGTTACTGGGGTTGTATGAATTTTTCATTTTTTGATATTCGTAGAAAAGTTCCAAGAATTAAACAGGCTGGTAGAGGGGGACTTGGAACTGTTTTACGTGATAAGAAAATCAAGGCAATTGTTGCGAAAGTGGAAAAGTTTGACGGCGTTTCAAACAATCCTGATGATCCAGCAAAACTTGCAGAAGTTGGTACTAAACTTCATAGAGAGATTAGAGATCTTGATAGGTATCAGTGTAACATGAGGGCGGTTGGTACAGTCCATCTAGTCGAAATTATGGATCAATATGACTTATTGCCAACCGAGAATTATCGATTCGGAAGCTTTCCAAAGGCTTCAAGGATTTATTCGCCTGAATTCTACAAATATTTTACAAAAGTAATTCCCGATGGATGCTGGCATGGATGCACAATGGCATGTGCAAAAACTGTCGATGGATTTACTGCTATGACTGGACCTTACAAAGGAGAAAGAGTAACAGTTGATGGACCCGAATACGAAACCTGTGGATGCGGCTCAAACATGAGTCTTTGGGATCCAAAATGGATTTTGGAGTTTAATTTTTATTGTGATACATACGGGCTTGATACAATTTCAGCGGGAACTTCCGTTGCTTTTTACATGGAAATGTACGAATATGGAGTTTTAAACAAAGAAAGATGTGATGGACTAGAGCTTTGCTTTGGAAACGGCGAGGCAGTACTGGAATTCCTGCATAGAATTGCTAGGGGAGATAAGGGTGAGTTTGTAAAAGTTGCGGCAAAAGGCATAAGACGAGTGAAGGACTGGCTTATTGAAAAGGGATGGGGAGACCCTCAGCTTATTGAG
>JAFGPP010000008.1 GCA_016936135.1 Thermoplasmatota archaeon | reverse complement strand
TGGCTGATTAAACTTCCACCATGAAAGGTGAAATTGCAGAGGTCGACAAGGATCGCCTGGAAGCCCACCGAAAGCGCCTGATAAGTATTGCCCAACGTGAAGAAATGAAAGACCTCATTGCGGCAGCGCCCAATGATGAATGGGTCATCAAAGTACGCTCTGGTCAAAAAGAATATGATTACATTGCCTCTGCTTTGGGCATCATTGTTCGCAGCGTAAATATTTTTTTGAGCCTGCTCGCGAGCGGTCGCCTCCAAAGAGATTGAATATGGTCCAACTACGTTTTTCGTTTTTATCCAATAAGGAGCGTAAATATCCTATGTTTATCCGTAAATTTATGATATATTGGATACACTTGATCCTGATCCATTGGCAGAACTACCACCGGAATTTCGGGAAAGATTTCTTTCAGCTCGTCGAGAAAACATAGAAGAATTGGCTAAAAGAGGGATAATGACCGATTCGCCAGAAGACAGAAAAATAATCACAGAAGCTTTCGAGGACATGGGGTTAGTTTTACCTTCACCGATGGGGAAGATTGTTGAAGCTTGTCAAGCATTTTTACCCTAATTGATAATTAGAACTTATATTCTATAACATTTTGATACATATATCGAATATTTGAAAGGTGAATTAAAGGTTATTATTTCAAGATAGTAAAAACAGGTAGGGAAAAATGAATTTCATCTCGTTAGATGTCGAAACTTCCAATCCGGATATGGCAAGTATTTGTCAAGTGGGACTCGTTGAATTCTCCGATGCCAAAATTGTACAAGGATGGAAAAGTTATATTACTCCTGAAGACGTCTTCAGTGATTTTCACATTGGTATTCATGGAATTGATTCGGAAAAGGTAAAGGATGCTCCGAAATTCCCTCAAATTGCTCGAAATTTCCAAGATATCGTAAAAGATAAAATTGTGGTTACATACACGAAGTTCGATGTAAACTCATTGAACAGGGTTTCTAAAAAATATAAAATTCCTCGTCTTCAATTTACCTGGTTGGATACATCGGGAGTTGTAAGGCATACCTGGGATAAATATGCCCGAGATGTGTTTGGTCTTGCCTGTGTAGCCACAGATCTGGGTATAAAATTCCAGCATCACGACGCCCTTGAAGATGCAAAAGTGTGCGGCGAAGTCTTGGTCAGAGCAATTGAACAATCCGGGAAATCGATAGAAGAGTGGGTAAAACAGGCGAGGAAACCTATCGACATTTCAAAAGATGACATCCCCATTCCTACCATCAAACAAAAAGGAAATCCTGAAGGATATTTGAATGGAGAAATCATCGTATTTACCGGTCAACTATCCATGCCGAGAATTCAGGCAGCCACACGTGCAGCAGAAGCAGGCTGTGACGTTGAAGATCGAATAACAAGCAGAACAACGATACTGGTGATCGGTAATCAGAACCTGAAACTTCTATCAGGCAAAGAAAAAAGCTCGAAACATCTCGGCGCGGAGAGACTGATATCGAAAGGTGCCCAAAGCAGAATCATCTCGGAAGGTGATTTCCTTGCACTTATTGAAAGTTAGAGGCTCTCACAAATGGTTGACCATATAATTAGATAGAGACAATGAAATTTATCGAAAAATTCTCATTGCAGTAAAAAAGCACGAAGGAAATGACGAATATGTACGTGAAAAGGAAAAATTGGAATTAAATGATATTTCAGATGATGTTTATACTTTAAACATGAAAACTGAAGGTTTTTCTAGATTTTTTTCATTTCATTGATCAACAAGAACAACTAAGTTTCTTTAGAATATCGTTATTCTACTAAATAATGAGAAAATTTTTTTTCATTTACAGCAAATTTGTGGAATCTTTAAAGGGAGGAAACAATGAGAGGAAAATCAACTGTTCCAAAGGATGCCCTTATTAATGGTATTCTTAGTACACTAACAGAAGAGATTATCAGAGATAGATTAAATTTGGGTATTAGTGTAAATGTAAACTCAAGAATACATAACCTGAGCAAGTCTGAACTTGTAGAACTTATAAAAAGCTCAGAGAAAGGTGAAAAATTATTAGCAAACCTCGAAGAAAAGTATCCTTTAATTGGCTCGCCTACTTTATATTTAGTTATTTCAAAAAATATTCCGACCGCTAAGAAAATAATCGATAAAACTACTGATATAGCAAAAGATGATAAATGTGTATTAACTTTTTCTCCTGAAAAAACAATTCGCAGTATATACAACACTGATAGAGCAAGAGTATTAAACTTCACACCTTATCTTATTGAAATACCGGTGTTTTATGAGCGCCGTATAGATTTTACCTCCACCGATCCTGAAAATTGGGGCGAAAACTTAATTATCTATGATTTACGTCGAGCATTTATTTGGATTTCAAATGCCTACAATCATGGATTGATAGCTTGTTCAGATTATTCGGCTATCAGTCCAATTATTACTTGGGCAAACAACTTCCTAGAAATCAGTTTAGATTTACCCAATATTCCACTTGATATGTTTTACCGTTTAGCAGAAGGGGGTTTACCTAGAACGGCAACATTTGCTTCAACTGAGATGGCTGGAAAGCCATTTCTAGATATTCAATCCCTCACAGTTTATGACCAGGACCTCAAAAACACAGAAACTTATAAAAAATTACAAGATGACAATGATCGCGAACAATGGGCTGGTTACTTTTCACAACATCCTACCATTCCGATTGGGGGACTGGGGATCGCCCGCCGTTATGGTAGGATATGGACACCCAGCCATCTTCCTAAAGATACATTACTTACTTCAGCAATTAATCTAATATCAAGAACAGAAGAAGTGTTAACCGAAAAACTTGAATTAGGCGACAAGACATTTTTAGATCATTATAAATATGTTTCGGTTAACATAAATGGTAAGCCAATTACAAAAGAACCTCGAAAAATTTTTAATGATATTGCTTGGTCACTATACCGTATCATAAAAAAACATTCTAAACAAGAAATTGTAGATAATGCTTTGGTTCTCAAGGTCATTGAGCATAAAGATGTGTTGGGATTCATAACAACTATTGAAACCGACTGCAAACAATGTGGTTTTGTATTGGTAAAATGTCCAGAATGCTTATCACCGTATGAAGCAGTCATAGATGATGGTGAAATAAAGATCGTATGCCCAATACACAGAGATACA
The DNA here is from genome assembly GCA_016936135.1 of Thermoplasmatota archaeon. Classification (GTDB taxonomy): domain Archaea; phylum Thermoplasmatota; class E2; order DHVEG-1; family DHVEG-1; genus JAFGPP01. The sequence goes on along the minus strand of JAFGPP010000008.1, from coordinate 4,590 downwards.
AAACATGATGGAAATGATGTTTATAAATGTGAGTGTGGAGAGATATTAGAAATTATCCTACCGAATAATATTAAACTTTACCCAGGGATATCAACCACACAGGCATTTCGGGATTTTATTTCTCAAAAAGACCTGAAATTTGATGGTTGGTTTTTATTGGATGGTAACTTACTCCGTTCGTATCCGAAATCGAAAATCAGATCTCAAGAATATCACTTGAAAGACTTAAACCTTTGGAGACTCCGAGCTCATATTCATGTAATTAGCCCTGTCTTTGGAAAAGGGAAAAATCAAGTAATAAAAATTCTAAAAACCATTAAAGAAAAGTGCAATCAAAATAATTGGCATCCTTCTAAAAAAATGTGTGATGAATGCTATAAACGAAAGATTATTCTCAAGGACATTAGTAACAATAATTTTTGTTTACCAAGGTTAATAGGTCTAGCAATCGATATTAAGTTCGATGGTATCCATCATCAATATGAAGAAGCAGACATTAAATACCACGATAATTTAATACCAGATGATAATCGAGATGTATATGTTGGTATTCACTTAAAAAGCCGAGAGAAAGATCCACCGAGGAGAGGTGTAGGACAAGCATCCTCAGGTATGAAAGGATTATATGCACAATTATTTTTCTCAATTTACAAGAAATTAAATAGCTTACCCAGTTTTGATCTAATAGGCGTTTCGATCCCTAACAAAATTTATCAAGAAACCAGAAATGCAATGGTAGACCTAACAACCGAGTTGGGTTACCCAATACTTGTCCTTGACGAAGAGGATTGGCTGTTGATTACAGCTGCTGCTATAGAAACAATCGAAAATCAACAGGAATATAATATCTAAAGATGACTGACACGGAAATAAAAATGTCAATTATAAAAAAAGCCACATCATGAATCCAGAGTAGCATCTCTTATATAAGTGAAGGAATTTGAAATGAGTCTCTGTATATTCAGTTACTACAAAGTAATATTACGACGAAATTACAAAATATCACGAATCAGTAAAACTAATTAGATACCTTATAAAGAAAAACTATGCAAAAAATGACACAAAGATTTACTGAAGAACTAAGAATATTAGCATATGAACACCATGATGAATGTGTTTCGTGTGGATATAAATTTCAAGAAGGGGATACATCACATTTAGGATACGATGTTGACGATAAACCTTTATATGTCTGCGACAAATGCTCTAATAAACTATTAGAGACTGCTTTAAGATATTTTTTCCAGAATCGACCCTATGAAATTCCCCCTGATGGTAGCAAACTTTGGCGATATATGGATTTCACAAAATATGTCAGTATGCTTTCTACTAAAGGGTTATATTTTACTCGCGCCGACTGCTTTCAAGATACATTTGAAGGAGCAAAAGGCTTAAAGAAAAATAAGGAGAAGTGGGACAAATTTTATTTATATTTTTTTCGGGAAGCAATCAAAAATCCACCCAAAGGTCATGAATTTCGGTATTCCGGAAATGAAGTGGAAAAACAAGCTAAACGTCTACTTAACGACTTAGAACATGGAGGTGAGTTAAGAAAAAAACAAACTTATATAAATTGTTGGCATGAAAACGAGCATGAATCGGAAGCAATGTGGAGACTGTATTCGAGTATCCTTGATTACGCAATTGCAGTTAGAACTTCATACAAAAATCTATATTATGCCCTTGGACGTAATCCATCCATCAATATCGGCAGAGTGAAATATATTGATTTTCAAAAAAAATATGCTGGTGTAAATAATTCGTTTTGGTATAAAAGAAAGTGCTTTGAATATGAGATGGAAGTAAGAGCAATATTTATGAACATAAACAACCCAAACAAAGGAGAAATTATTCCTTGTGATTTATCAATTCTTGTTGAAGAAGTTTTTGTTTCTCCAAGTGCGTCAAGTTGGTTTATACAACTTGTCAATGATGTTAATGAAAAGTATGGAGTAAAGATAAAAGTAAGTCCATCAGAATTAATTCAAGAGCCTTTCTATTAACAAAAGAAAATAGGCTAATACAGCATACAGTGGAAGTGTGGGGATTTTGTTATATTTATAATTACTGGCCTCTTAATGTGCATTGTTATTTAGCAGCGTTTTCTATTTTTCCACCATGTTTCTAACCTTGTTCCATGTGTGCGATTTCACTGGGATTTATCTTAAACCTCTCTCAAGAAAATGAGGATTTATGATACGACTTCTTTACATATTTCTGTTTGTGGTATTTTGTAAAATTATATTAAATCTTTCAAAGTATCTTGAGATTAAATCTCTCTTCAGAAAATATGAAAAATATAATGGCTCTGATCCATTGACAACTCCAAGCACTATCGATTTCATTTCTCATCAACAAAGAATCAAAAAATTATTCAGAGATGCTAATTTGGAAAATCCTTCTGTTCCAATTTATGAATCTGTTTTTTTAGGCCCATTATTTCCTTCTCGAGTTTCAGTTTTCGAAAACATGCAATATACGAGGGAAGATGTAGTTGTACATATAAAAATGTTATTTTACCAAGCAGAAGGTGTTTTTCTGCAAAGGATAAAAGAAGCTATTAATCCTATCTATTGGTTAGAAACTCTAATTTATCTACCGAAAAAAATTTTTATTTATTTAGGAATTCCAATTGATAGGTGGTTCGTAAAAATATCCATTTTTGTATGGTGGGTTTTCATTACTCTTGGTAATATTTTATATGTAATATATAAACCAGAAATTGATATTAGAATTAAGCAAATCATAATGAATTTTATGAAATAGTGTGGATCTAAAATTATGGATTACATATGTTTATAGACAATTTAAAGTCATGACTATATAATCGATCTATGATATGGCTTTATCGATGTGTGCGATTTCACCGGGAGTTGCACCATCAAATCGTTTTCTATCCCCACTCTGCTGCTTGCCCCGTCACATGTGTGCGATATTTCCAATGTTTCGCAGTTATTCAACGAATCTGCCGTATAGCAGAAACCGAATAATCAAAACCGGCTGAGAAGGGCTGGGATAGCAAGAATTGTTTTAAGGAGATAGGATGATGAAGGATTGGTTGAACGAAAAAAAATTAGATATACTGTCCAAGATATCAGATATAATTGTAGCAATAATTACAGTTTGCTCTTTGATTTTTTCAATAGTCAAACAGCAATTCCAATGGAGTGTAATTATTTTATTATTTGTTTTTCTAATATTTTTGATTTTTAAACATCGGTTCCAAAGAAGAATTTGGGCCGGAATTATTCTCGTCTCAGTTCTTCTATTGTCTAATGTATTACAGTTTTTACCTAAAACTAACCAATATATCCAATCGGTTTATTGGCCAACAAATACTCCTACGACCCGTCATTATGCAATGATTACCCCATCTCCTGAGACAACTCCAACATTCCCTTATACAAACACTCCTTTTATGATAAGCACTCCAACACTAACATTATATCCATCAAATACATCTACGTTTATTCCGGAATATACAATTTCATCAACATCTACATCAACACCGATCTGTGATTTTAAAAATAGCTGCATTTCCAAGGATTGTCAAGCATGGCCAACAACAATTGAACAAACAACTTTCGATTCAAATCAATGTATGGACTTTTCGGGAATAGGTATGTTAGCTAACAAAGAAGGTTTAAGAATATTTTCCAAACCAAAAGAGAAAGAGATATTTGCTGGTCTTTTTACTCAAATACCAAGTGATGATGCTACAATAACAATAAAAATAAAAGTTGATATATTATCAACTAACTCATTTGAAGAATCCACTAGTATTTATATTGGTTTTGTGGAATCTGTTGAAAAGAAACTGACTGGGGTTTTTTTAGAGTTAAGAGATTATAAAGTAGAAAATTTTCCAGCAATAATTTTTGGTGAATATCCTGCCCCAACTAATACTAGACAGATTGTTCGAAGTGGCATGCCATTAGGCAAAGAGATAACAATTATTTGGGAAAAGAACAAACTTGCGTTCAATCTCACAATACTAGGGTTGGATAAACCTATAGAAATTACTGATATCCCGTTTGATAATAATTGGGATGGTTTTTTTATCGGATATAATGCTCCAATAGGTTCTGCAATATCCGCTCTTGTTACAGATATACAAATAGAAGATAAATAAAAAAAAGAAATGTGATTATAAATAACTGAGGGGTCGAGGCACCACATATGAGCTGAGTCACCAATCCGAAAAAAGCATCGTACAACCGGATTTACTATCGAACGATACGCTCGTGTTTTAGTGTAATGATTATGACAATTTTTGGTGTAATCACTTTGTTTTTTATTTTTTACTTTTTGCTTTTGGCTTAATATCCAAATTTAACAATAGAATTTGTTCCTTTTTGTAGTTTTGTCATATCGATAGGGTCGATATGAGCAATGTTCTATTTAACGATATTGAAACAAAAGTGACTATAAATATCACCTCAATTGTGGAAATATTTATATCGGTTCTTTTTTCTCAGTATTAATCTTCTCTTTTCACATACCATTTCAGTCAATATGAAACGGCACCTCGATAACGATAATATCTTTATATTGACGTAACATCCACCTCAAGTTCGCAGCAGTCTGGTT
>JAFGPP010000059.1 GCA_016936135.1 Thermoplasmatota archaeon | reverse complement strand
TTTATTATTTAGACTAGTCTTTTGCATCCCTATCCCTAAAGGATGCAATTGACTAGTTCTTCAAAAAAATAATGACACAAAGCAGTTAATTTGGGAAAATATATTAATCCCAACGACATTATAAGGCACAAGTAGAATGGAATAATGAAATTTTTAGATCCGATGAGGTTCTTCATTTTCCTTCTATAATAAAATAAAAAGAAAGTGAACGAAATGAATGGAGTTATAAAATGGTACCATTCCCAAAAGGGTTATGGTTTTATTACTAATGACGAAGGCAAAGACATCTTTGTACACCGATCCCAAATCCCAAGTGGGACATATCTTCGCGAAGGCGACAAAGTAAGTTTTGACATAGAAGAAGATGAGAGAGGACCAAAAGCAGTAAATTTAAAGAAATTATAAGTTTTTAAGGTATTTTATTTGTTAATAATGATATCATTCCACTAAAAATCCTTCAAATTTTGACGGTTTTAAGGAATTTACAATTTTGCTTTTAGTTTGTAATTTACTGTAGCAGTGTAATTACCTGGCATAACAGCCATTGGAATGTCACATTTAAATTGGACATTGTCTGTTTTCTTAATTATATTGCTGTCATCAGAATCTATAAAAGATGATCTTGATCCAAATAAATATACAGGTTCGAAACCATTAAAATTTTCAAATTTTGACAATCCTCCACCTCTAATCCATATGCTATTGTTTGAGAAGAATGAATCAGAATAAGATTCATGATAGAAGGTTGTAACATCAATTAAAAGCAAAAAGTCGACATTGGATCTAGTAATAATTGAGATATTTTTATCAGCCGATGCATTTTCTCCGGGAATTCCATGAATCGAAGGAGTTCCAGTACATACAACCTCTTGGTAGGAACTAATTCCAAACTCGTCAACAACATACACTGAACGTGACCCACCAGCATTTTTTCCATTATCGGTTACACTTATTTCAAAATTCCAAGACCAAATATCATTTACTTTATTTTTTGTACAATCCCAATTTCCATCTCCTGGTGCATATCTAATCTGGTAACCTGGCACAAAAGAAAAAGTAACAGTGTGACTTTTTTCAGAACCGATTCTATGTACCGGATCATTAGGAATATCAGTAAAATCTGTTGTAATCAGTTCATCATGCGGCCAGAGTCTTTTGAATTGGGCAATGCCTGTAGTGTTTTGGTATTGAAGAAAAATGTTTAAGTTGCCACCCAGATTATTGGAAGCATTATAGGTTGTAATTTCACTTCCCCGGTCATACCAAGCAGTTATGTTGATATATTCTATTGTCTCCCAACCATATTCTGCATAGATAGAAACACAGAATTTGTATTCCTCATTTACATCAATATTTTTATTCAATACTGAAAAACCACTGGAGTTCTGTAAATCATACCAAACTATTCTTAAGGGGCTTTCTATTACAGGTCCACCTGGTTCACCAGGTTCATCTGGTTCCCATTCCCCAGGAATCTTAACGGAAAAATAAGTGGAAGTGTCAATGTCATTTTCAATATTACCAGCATCTGCAATATTTAATCTTGGGTCTGTCAAAATTATACTTGTACTAATCAAAGATAATAAAACAAAGACTGACGGAATCTTCTCTATTAGGAAATTTTTGCAAAATTTTGATATCAAATTGTTAATTTTCATCCATCCCCCAATAGTGACATAACATATCACGATAGATTATATCACGTATATCGTGTGCAGGTAGCATATTTAAATCTTTGGAGATTTTACTGCAAAATGACAAAATTAAGAATTGTGAAAATTACAAGCAAATTGAAAAAACAAAATTTTCAATAATCTGAATTTACTGACAAATTCATAAAAAGAAAATGTCAACTATTTCCTTTGAAACATATTTTGAATTGTAGGCTATGGCTTCAATGGTATGAGATCCGTAAGAAGTTTTAAATTTCCATGTGAATGGCTCTTCTTCATCCACATATTGCAAATTCCCATCCATATAAAACTTTACTCCATTGGTATCTTCTGTTTCAAGGTATATATTGCCAAATCCAATTATTCTTGGTACAGCTTTTTCAAAATATTTTGAATTCTTAAAGATGGTTGAAAATTCATGTCCAAATAAGTACGTATGGTGTCTTTTTAAATTTGAAATTTCAATTTTAGGTACATCTTCGATGAAGTTACCATAAAGTCCTGCAATATAAATTATACCTGTTCCACCATAGAATGGAAAAATAATCGGATGAGATGCTGCATCTGCGTCATAAGCAATTCTTACATATCCATCTTCGCCCCAGTTTTCACCAGCGCTATTTTTTACAATCCAGCATTGCTGATCATCATTATATCCAACAATTGTTATTACATGACCATTAACTATATTTTGCCACAGTGATGGGTAATAAATGCCACCGCCATATGAGAGAAAATCTGGTCGTTGAACCACACAGATGACGAGCGGACCATAATTAACAAGAGCCTGTTTTATCGAATCCAAGTTATTATCAACCCACCCCCACTCCCGAATCTTAATGGTTCTTTGTTCCCAACCTGGCAGGCTTTCAAAAGGAAAATCATATGATCTTTTAGGATCTGGAAAACAACCTTCATCAGGTACCCCGTATTCGACTAGATATTCAGCAGCATCCCCAAGTAAAACTCCTCCACCTCTTATAGTACCTCCAGCATAAAAGTACAAATGTGTTTCAGATAAGTCGGGCCCATAAGGATAACCAATTTTTTTCTGCATTAAAGTTTCTAAAGATGCACATAGTGCATATGCTTCACAAGTTGGAGCGGGAACCTGATTTTTTACTGGAGTTGTATAATCAATCCCATCTATATTTCTCCAATCAAAAGAAGCAGGAAGATCGGATATATTATTTGATGAATATTTGAAATATTTTCCATCTCCAGCAATTTCTGATTTAGATTCATGGGATAAAATACAAATTGGTTCCAAAGAGGGATGCCAATCAATCTCAATATGGGGAATTACAGATATTGTTATATCAAAAATTAACTTGGGAACGTATCGTGCTTTTCCCCAATAATTAAATTCCCATTGATTGTTGCCACTCATAATTGATGCATCTATTATATTTTGCTGAAAACTATTTTTGACAATCTTTGAATCGGTACATTGTGAAAGAAATATTCCTTCACCATTTGAAAAAATGTGATTTTGAGATATCTCTGTGTTGTATGAACCTGAAACAAGAATACCATACTGATCATTGTTTTCAACAACATTTTTTTTAAGGTTGTTATTGCTTGACCAAGAAATCCAAATCCCCTGATAGTAATTGAAAATTACTTCGTTGTTGGAAATAAAATTATAATTACTAGACCTAAAAAGAAAAATACCCCATCTATTATAGCTTACATAATTTTTTGATATAAAATTATTTTCTGAGGAGTGTAAAAAAATACCATAGTCTTTGTTCGAATATATTTCATTATTTGAAATAGTGCAGTTATTTGATTCTCGCAGTTTAATTCCGATTGTATTGCTATGTATTTTGTTGTCTTCAACAAAGCACAAATCTCCATGGATTTCAATACCAGAATCTCCTCCGCTTGGACCGCTGTTAATTATTTTGAAATTTCTAATGGTAACACAGTCTGAGGAGATATAAATAACATCCTTGGATCCATCACCATCAATTGTTGTTAAGTTTTTTTCGCCAATCAGACTGATTTTTTTATCAATCTTTAGATTTTCATAATATGTTCCAGAATTTACAAAAATAAAGTCTCCATCATTTGCATTATCAATTGCATCCTGAATTGAATAAAAAGTCTTGTTATTAGATGTGTTGATAACCATTTGATTTCCATTATTCTGGTCACTAACTATTGCTATCGAAAAAGTATTAGTAAATAGCAAAATTGCAACTAATAAAAGAATGGATTTTATAAGAATGGGTTTTATCATAAATATTTCACTATTTTTAAAAATTCATCAACAATATAAATATTTTTCTAAAGATAAAAAACTAATCATCCTCAGTCGTGTTGACAAATCGACTTGCATATTTTATATTCGGTTGTTTATACATAACATTGCTTTTGTCCCTTGATTTCATCATTTTTTGTAGATTCTCTGTTATTTTCTCCAAGTCGTTTCACCTCTGTTTTTACTAAAAACTTTATCATTAATAAATTTAAATAAAAGAAATAAATATTATCCAATTCCAATAATTGCCTCTAATAACAATGGATTTCAAAAAATTGTGATTTATACCCCTTTATCTATTGTGAGAAGGTTAATCCTCTCTCGTTACAATCTTTTTAACTTTATCTTTATATCTCCAACCATAACCCGGGTATCTCATTTTCCTGAAACCTGTCAAAAATTCGCAAAATTCTTTTTGATTATTGAA
>JAFGPP010000058.1 GCA_016936135.1 Thermoplasmatota archaeon | reverse complement strand
TTACTGCATACTATAAAATTCATGTAGAAAAGAATTTTAAAAATAATCTCTATGCATAAGCGCCAAAAATTCTAAAAATTGGAGGTATAATTCATTCAAAAAAGATTAAGAATCCTATCTTGGAATGTTAATGGGATAAGGGCTGCTAACAAAAAAGGACTTTTTCAATGGTTTCAGATAGAAAAGCCGGATATTTTATGTCTTCAAGAAATTAAAGCAACACCTGAGCAAGTACCTTCTAATTTGAAAAATACACAGGGATATCACATTTTTTGGAATCCTGCAGAAAGAAAAGGATACAGCGGGGTTGTTACTTATACAAAAGAGAAGCCTTTACAAATCAAAACTGGTTTTGGCATAAAACGGTTTGATAGTGAGGGGCGTTTAATTATGATAGAATTTCCTGATTTTGTTCTTTTCAATGTATATTTTCCAAATGGAAAAAAGAATCAAGATAGACTTGATTTTAAACTGGATTTCTATGATACATTCCTTGGATTTGCTGATAATTTAAAAGCAGAAGGAAAAAATATTGTGGTCTGCGGAGATTTTAATACTGCCCATAAAGAAATTGATCTAGCTCGACCTAAGGAAAATGAAAAAGTCTCGGGTTTTCTTCCCGTCGAACGTGCATGGATTGATACTTTTATTGATCATGGATATGTTGATACTTTTAGGCATTTTAACAAAGAAAAAGGCCAGTATTCGTGGTGGGATATTAAAACACGTGCCCGTGAGCGTAATGTTGGCTGGCGAATTGATTATTTTTATGTAAATAAGGAATTTTTACCTAATGTTAAAAATGCTTTTATTATACAGGAAGTAATGGGATCGGATCACTGCCCAATAGGAATTGAAATAATTAAAAATTAGGGCAATAAAAATTCATATGATTTGAAAAAAATTAAGGATGAAAATGAGCGTTGATTGCATGAAAAATTCTATAGATTTTATTTATAAACAACAAAAAGAACTCTCGGTTCTTGGAGGAATCGGTGCACTTCTCGGCTGGGATCAGATGACATACATGCCGCCAGCTGGAGCAGGAGAACGTGCTGAACAAACTTCTCTTATGTCAAAACTTGTACATGAGCGAGTAATCTCTGAAGAATTTTGGAAGCACATTCAAATATTATCAAAGAGGATAGATGACCTTGAAGAAAAAGATAGAAACGTGGTAATACGGTTGGAAAAGGATGTGGAAAAGGCACGCAAAATTCCTTCAGATTATGTTGAAAGAATGGCAAAAACCACCACTCTTGCATATCAGGCGTGGGAGAAAGCTAGAGCCAAAAAAGATTTCAAAATTTTTGCACCAAATCTTGAAAAAATAATAGAACTTGAAAAGGAATATTGTGACTATATCAAGCTTCCTGGTCCGGCATACAACAGCTTACTTGATGATTATGAGGAAGGAATGACTGTTGAAAAACTAAAAGAGGAATTTACCTTTTTAGAAGAAAAGTTGGTAGAAATCCTTGAAAAAATTAAATCAACTCGACTTTATGATAAGCAAGAAAAACCAAATATTAAACTTGAAAGTGAGAAACAAAAAAAATTATGTGGAATTGTTTTTGAAAAAATGATTCTTTACAGAGGTCGGACCCGAATTGATATTTCAACCCATCCTTTTACCACATCAATGGGTAATGATGATGTTAGGATCACTACGAATTATGAACAAAAAAATCCATTGTTTTCATTTTTTTCAACAGTCCATGAAGCAGGTCATGCCGTATATGAACTGGGCATGCCAAGAAATCATTATAAGGATACAGTTATATCTGATTCACCTTCCCTTGGACTTCACGAATCTCAATCACGATTCTGGGAAAATATGGTTGCAAGAAATTACAATTTCTGGGTTTATTTCCTGCCGTTATTCAAAAAAACATCCTCCGTTTGTTTTGCACGTTTTGACCTTGAGAAATGGTTTAAAATTGTAAACCAAGTTCGCCCCTCCCTTGTTCGCGTTGAAGCAGATGAGCTAACATATTGTCTTCATGTTATTTTAAGATTTGAAATTGAGTTAGGACTAATAGATGACAAAATTAAAGTATCAGAACTACCACAAGTTTGGAATGAAAAAATGGATAAATTGCTTGGCGTAGTACCAAAAACCGATAAAGAAGGCGTGCTTCAAGATATGCATTGGAGTGGCGGGAGTTTCGGTTACTTTCCTACATATGCAATCGGAACAATTTATGCCTCTCAATTATTTAAAAAATTATCAGAAGAAAATGTAAAAGTTAAAACTGAAATAGAACAAGGTAATTTTAAAAATATTTTGGCTTGGCTTGTTAAAAAAATACACCAATATGGTAGATTAATGACTGCAGACGAAATAATTAAAAATGCTTGTGGGGAGAGCTTAAATTCAAAGGTTTTTGTAAATTATCTGAAGGACAAATATTTCGAGATTTACGAGGTTTAATTGTAATTTCTACGCTCCAAACTTTTCAAGTCGTTGGGCATTTGCAAGCGCAAGAGGGATAAGATCAACTGCAGGAATTCGTGGTCCAAGTCCTCCAGAGATACATGCCCTTTCCCCAAAACTTTTTACATTATCTGGTCTGCATAATTCAGACCAAATTATTGTTGGTACCGGATGCCAACTGTGTTTTTTCATCTTTGCAGGTGTTGAATGATCACCTGTAACTATAACAACATCTGGTTTTAATGCCAGAAGTCCGGGAATTTCTTTATCAACTTCCTCTATGACTTTAACCTTTCTATCGAAATCTCCATCCTCTCCAGAACTATCAGTAGGCTTAATATGAATAAAAAAGAAATCAAAATCATTCCAATTTTTTTCAAGAGTAGCAAACTCATCCTGAATTGTTGTACCCGTTTCCAATAACTTCATTCCAAGAAGTCTTGCAAGCCCGCGGTACATAGGATAAGTGGCAATTGCAGCACTTTTCAATCCGAATGATTCTTCATATGAAGGGCAATCAGGTTTCTGAGAAAAACCGCGTAATAAGATCATATTTGCAGGATGGGAATTCGCCAGTATTTTTTTTGCCTGTTGAATAAAATCATTAACAATTATAACGGTTCTATCCTCTTTGGTGGTAAAACCCTTAGGTTTCAAGGGAGCAACTCCAATTTCCTGGGGATCAGTATCGTAAAGATTTCCTGATAATCCATCCCCTCTTAAAACCAAAAGAAATCGGTGCTCTTTAACTGTTTTCACATGAATCTCAACTCCGGGTATTTCGATTTTTTCAAGTAATTCACACAATTCATTGTTTTTTTCAGTAGATATTCGACCTGCCCGACGATCTGTAACTTTTCCTTGATCACCAATTGTACAAAAGTTTCCTCTGGCTGCAACGTCATTTTCTTTCAAATCAAAACCAATTCCAAGAGCTGCTAAAACTCCACGACCCACCTGGTATTTTGTTGGATCATATCCAAATACTCCTAGGTGACCCGGACCGCTACCTGGAGTAATACCTGTACCTACGGGCGTATGAAGACCGCAGACACCACAAGAAGCCAATCCATCGAGATTAGGAGTACATGATGCTTCAAGCTCTGTTTTATTGTCAGATTCCCTTGGAAGTCCGCCAATGCCATCTAGCATCAACAACACAATTTTCGTATTGGATTTTTTTACCAATTTTTTAATAAAATTTAAATCCATAATTTACCCTCACCTCGCATGAAATCAAAAAAGTTTTAAGACTTCATAAAACGCTAAAAAGAAATATTAATCAGTGTTAATAAGCATTATGATGTAAATGGATTATGAGTGCAATTGGACTTTTAATATTATCTATAGATAAAACATAAATATCTGTTCTCTTATCCCTTGTGTTCATTTATTTAGATGATGCTATGCTAATAAAAAAAATAAGATGTCCAAAATGCAATGAAATTTTTACAATTACTGGTGATTCTGGTGTAAATATAAAAGTAAATTGTCCAGTATGTGGACTGGCAGGAAAATTTGCCTTTCCAGCAATCAATGCAAAACAAGATAATTTTGCAATAACAGTTCAAAATCTAAAAAAAATTTATGGAGATCTTGCTGCCGTAGACGACATATCTTTCGAGGTAAAAAAAGGCGAGGTATTTGCATTTCTCGGTCCAAACGGTGCTGGAAAAACAACTACCGTTGAAATGATAGAATCAATACGTCAGCCAACCAAAGGAACAATTACAATTCTTGGTAGAGATATTAAAAATTCTTTTAATGAAGTTAAATCAAAAATTGGCATTCTTCCACAAGAATTTCACTCTTTTGAAAGACTTACTGTTAGAGAGACACTTGATTATTTTTCTAAACTTTACGATAGGAGAGCTGACATTGATGACATCATTTTAACAATGGATTTAAAGGATAAATCAAATACTTTATACAAGGACCTTTCTGGTGGGCAAAAACAGCGTGTTGGAGTTGCCATTTCACTGGTAAATGATCCTGAGATAATATTTTTAGATGAACCTACTACTGGTCTGGATCCAAAAGCAAGAAGAGAGGTTTGGGAAGTTATTGCAGGGCTACGAAAGAGGGGAAAAACTGTATTTTTAACTACACACTACATGGAGGAAGCTGAATATCTGGCCGACCATATTGCAATTATTCATAAGGGAAAAATCATTGCTGAAGGTTCTTTAGAAGATTTGATAAATAAACATGGAAAAGGAAGTTTACTTCATATCAGAGGCTGTAACTCCTACGAAATAATTGATACTTTGAAGGGAAGGGGGTTTGAAACCTACAGCCAAGGAAATGGTAATATCTCGGTTAAAATCGAATTCAAAGAACGCGTTCTGGATATATTGTCAATTTTAAGACATGAATGTGTTGAATATAGTAGTATTGATATCAGGCGATCAAATCTCGAAGAAATATTTCTGGCACTAACTGGTGCAAGACTCTCGGAGGCAACATGATTAATTTTAGATTTATTGCCGCAGATTTATACTCAAGTATCAGACAATGGCTCAGAAGCATTGGAACTGTTTTCTGGACCTTACTGTTCCCCGTCCTTCTGATTATTATTTTCGGTGCAATTTTTTCTGGCGCTGGTGATGTTAACTATGATATAATTGTACGAGACCTTGACAATTCTTCATTTTCAGAAAAATTTATACAAATTCTTGAAAATATTTCGGTTTTAAGATTGGATACTGGTGTAAAAGATGACGAAAACATCTCAGAATATATGCGTGAAAAGGATATAACCGCTGCTTTAGTAATTCCCAAAGGGTTTGAATCACAACTTCAACAGGCGTTTACAAATCCGAATATTACAGTAGATATTCAATTTTACTTTGATCCATCCGATCAATCCACAACCCCTATAATTAGAAATATCGTAGCTAGTACGCTTAATGAATTCAACATGAATGTAACTAACGGAAGACGTATAATTGTTATGAACGAAATAAGTACCCTTGGTGAAGAATATGATTTTATAGATTTCTTTGTTCCGGGAATAATTGGATTTACCATAATGACTTCATGTATTTACGGAAGTATTGAAAGAAACACAAAATACCGTAAAGATGGAATTCTTAGAAAACTTCTAACAATGCCTATTTCCAGAGCAGATTGGATATTATCGAAAATGCTTTTTATGCTATTTCTTTCTTTTATTTCTGCCTCTGTAATTCTTCTGGTTGGGGTGATGGCTTGGGGTCTCAATATTGAAATCAATATTTTCTTCTTTGTAATTATAGTTGCAACTAGCTTTCTTTTTTCAGGCATGGGAATGATAATTAGCAGATTTGTTAAAGATGAAGAAACCGCAGATATGGCTGGAGGGGCAATTACCTTTCCCATGATGTTTCTTGCAGGAACCTTTTTTCCTCTTGATCAAATGCCTAGCTTTCTTCAAACCTTTGCCCAGATCCTTCCACTTTATTATGTAAACGAGGCACTTCGTAACGCAATGATTTATTCAAATGTTGAAAAATCCTTAAATTTTAGTGCTTTTGTATTGATCTTTGCAGCAATTTTTTTCATTCTTGGAATAGTTGTTACAAAATGGAAGGAAGAATAAAATTATTCTATTGATGCTTGTCCATATGAAGTATTTTTGAAAAACTTAAAATCAATATTCTCCCAATCGTCAAAATCGCCAGGGCCATTTGACCCGTCCGAATAATCCAAAATATCCCAAGTATATCGGTAATTCATGCAACTCTTGTAATTCCAATATTTCCAATATTCCCAAAACCATGGCAAAACCGAGGCGCGATTATCATTTCCACCAAAATCGTCAGCAAATAGGCCAAGGGTGTGTCCAGTTTCATGCATTGAACCGGTTACAATGAGTTGTCCTCGTTCATAGTTAGGATTTGCATTTGCAAGCATCTGGCCAGAAATACAAAAGGAGTTAAGGTGGGCCCAACCTATGAATGCAAAACCGTTTCCAGGTCCGTAATTACAAATCAAACCATAATGGAAAATATTTTTTCTAGGATTATTTAAATCATTATTTAGAAAATATTCCCAGTAGATATCTTTTAGAACGTTATAATAAAAACTATCTTTGTAAGGGATTTCTCCTCCTCCTCCTAACTCGCCCGTGTCTACATGAAGAGATATATTGTGGTCGGCAAAACGTTGCTTCATCTCCTCAATTAGATTTTGGGGCGGCTTGTTTGTTACTCCTGCATCTAAGTTAACTGTCCAATCAAACTCCAGGAATAAATCCTTGTGAAAAGGATTGGACCCATATTGCTCTGCAAAACATTCTTCAATGTTTGTTAATGCATCCCCATCGGGGTCTAAATTACTATGATCATCCCATTTGTTTTTATCATAGCCCCATTTTTCCTCCCATTCATCAGGTATCTCGTCTGAATCTGAATCAAGTCCAGGAAATATTATTATTTCATCGCCATAACCATTTCTATTAATCTTCGTAAATCTATCTGATACCCCCCATCGTGATCCTATCTCTTTTATTGGTTTGGAAGACCAAGGAAAAAAATCGATACTTCCAGGATCTTTACGGATTCTATCTGCAAATCTTATTTCTGAAAACAGCGGTCCGAGGAAAGTGCCCCACCAGTTATTAGTGGCATAGCACCTAACTCCTTTTACATGAAGACCAACTATGGAATTATTAAATATGTTACATTTATTTAGATATACCTCACTATCAGATACGTGCACTCCAAAGCGAAAATTATCTGTTATTTCACACCTGGAGATAGAAATATCCTTTGAGCCATGCTCCACTAGTACGGTAAAATGGGTGTTATATGATAATGTACAGCTATTCATTGTCGAGGAAAAGCAATTATCGAAATTAACACCTACCCCATTGTAAAAAATATTACAATCTTTTAAAGAAATGTTTTTACAATTTAAAAGAAAAACACCTCCTTGGTTGTCGTTATTATCACATATCGCTGAATCAGAAAAGGAGATATTTGATGAATCAATCATCAAACATCCTATGCCATTAGTGTATATGTAACAGTCGATAACAAAAATTTCTTTTGATTTTTCAGAATGGATTCCAAATGCACTGTGTGAAAATTCACAATCCTTAATGATAACATTTGAAGAGTTATTTAAAAAAACACCCTCTCCATTTGTATTTAATGTACAATTGCGAATCTCGACGTTTTTTGATTTATTTAGATGGACGCCGTTTCTTGTTCTGTATATAACACAATTATCTACTAACACGTCATTTGACGATATTTTCAATCCAGCATCTCTTGAATAACCTCCTGAATTCCTGATCGTTATACTGCTAAATTTCACATTATCACTTGATATGTTTACTGTAGAACCATTATACAATCCATTGATTATTGTAATATTGGGTTCTTCTCCAGAAATTTGCAGAGGTTTATTGATGTCTATTGTTTCATTGTATATTCCAGAAAAAATGTAAATTATGTCATTATAGGTTGCATTTTCGATTCCTTGCAAAATATTTTGATATGGATGCTCCAGTGTACCAAGCCATGGACCAAATATATTATCATCGTCAATGTAAATTTTATTGATAAAATTGAAACCAATACTATTTATACACGTTTGGCTACATACCACAGCATTAAAACATGTCAATAATAAAATGCTAAAAAGAACCACTGGTAATTTTTTCAACTATTTTGCGCCCCCGTTTAATTATTTTTTTCAAATAAAACAATCATCCTATCCATTTAAAAAGATTATGTATTGTTTATACAGATATAAATATATTAATTAATAATTAAAATATCTCCACCAGGTAGAAATCAGATATGTTTAGAGCATCCTAATTTTTGTAAACAATATTTCGTTTTAGTAATAGTTACTAATTTTCGATCTTCTCTAGATATTTACTAAACAAAAATAATTTAGCAATTCTGTTAGTTTAAAAAGGAAACATAAAAAGAAAAATATAAGAGCTACATATGTATTCAGCCTATTTGGGTGTACTCTATGGAAAATATTGTAAACCAGTTTGGTCAAGATGCTGGAAGAATATGGAACATACTACGTGAAAAAGGATCCCTGACAGAACAAGAAATATTACAAACCACTCGATTGTATCCTAATGAGTTTTATACTGCAATAGGGTGGCTTGCAAGAGAAAATAAAATTCGAAGAGAAGGCCAGTTGTACTGTCTTGGAGACACAAATTTAACTGAAAAAATTGGTACCGATGCTGGAAAAATTTGGAAAGCCCTAAATTGGCATAAAGAAATTGATCTACAGTATTTGCCCAAATTTTCCCAGTTGCCGCTAAGGGATGCATTATGTGCATTGGGTTGGTTGGCAAGAGAAGAAAAACTCAGAGTAAATACATCGAGAGCAGATAGAAATCAAATCATATTCGGATTAAAATAAAATTTGCTTTAGAATTTGGCCGTTGAAAGTACTAAATAATTCATCTTTATTAAATTGTATAATGATGAATTTGTATAAAATTCAAAAATGAATTTACATCCGACGATACAAACCGATTATGGGCAAATTATTGGTCTAACCTAAAACAACCAAATTCAAAATACAGCAGATTTACTTTAAACCGACAACTTCTCAAATCTATTTAGAACAAGAAGATATTTCCATCAACCCTTCTTATTTTTTTAAAAAATTGAAAATGTATTGAAATTTTTATAATTCCCCTGAAAGACTTTTTGTCCCGATCAAAGTTTTTGTATCTGTTACACCTTTAAGCGATCGTATTTTTGTTATGACCACTTTTCCAATGGAATCGATGTCTCCGGTTTCAATTTTAATTAAGATGTCGTATTCCCCAAATAGTGGATGGACTTCAGTTACTTCTGGTATCTTTTTCAAATCCTCGTAAACTTCCTTTTCGTATAGAGGACTTATACTTAATAATGCGAATCCAATTGCCATGATCCGAAATAGTTTTCATATATCAAATATTTTTCTTTTATCAATTTTTAGTATTTTTTAATAATTTGATTAGAATTCAAAATCTGCTGATACCTTGTCAAGCATTGACAAATTTTATATAAGGAAATAGCGTTACATATGCTAACAATTGACTTAGGAGGTGTTGTATGGAGGAAAAGATTAGAACAAGCATTACGGATATCACACAAAAAGAATTGGATCTTTTGGGAAGACATCTAGACGTTCTAAAAACAGTTAGGGATCAAGGTCCAATAGGCATTATTCGTCTTTCACAAATCACAGGTCAACCTCAACATATGATTAGATACTCATTGAGAACTCTTGAAAGAGACGGTATAATCGTTCCTTCTCCACAAGGGGCAATAATAACCGAAAAAGCACAAGATACTCTTGATAATCTTCTTATGAATCTTGACGAAATGCAAAACACAGTAATGAATCTTAAGACTAAATTAAAATAAACATTCTTGAATAAACAATATTATTATATATCATAAACAAATAACGCACTAAAACAATAAAAGGAGAAATGTCAATGAATATTGCCAAAAAATTGTTAGTGGCACTGGCTGTATGCTGTTTCTTCATTGGAGCGGCTTATCCAGTTTCAGCAGTAGATGAAAATGTAACTATAGAAGATAACAAAGACGATGTTCTCTCGTTTAATATATATGGTGAGGATTTAGATTTTACAGATGAAAAACCTAATATTGATATAAAAAATGCTACTTACCAACATAACGATGGAGTTAAACAAGTGACATTAACACTTGAAGTGTATGGCCTGATTGAAGACCGAGGCAATATAGATTTTGATGAAACAGACTTGGAAGACATAACAAGTGGGTTTAGTAGAGTTTCATATGGATTTCTTATCACAACTTCCGGGGGAGTTTATGAAATTGAATATGTAAACCAAGAATGTAGAGTAGTTTATCCAGACGAAACAGAGGAAAATATTACCAGCTTTTCTGTTAATGATGAAACACTTCAAATTAACTTTAATTTAATTAATGCGGATGAAACCTACTCAGAAATGATAGCCAATACTCAAGATGTAACGTTGGATCTCACATCTGAGGAAGTAAATTGGTATCTTGATATAGCCCCAGATGAATATCAATTGATTGTAGATGCAGGCGGGCCCTATGAAGCAGAAGTTGACGAATCAATTTCATTTCAGGGAGAAGCAGAACACTTAATTCCAACTCCTTCAGAAAATTTTGAATTCGATTGGGATTTTGGCGATGGAACAACAAGCAGTCAGCAAAATCCAAATCACTCATACGACGAAGCTGGAACATATACAGCAACTTTAACAGTTACTGATGAAGCCGGGTCTGTTGCTAATGATACTGCTGAAGTGACCATAACGGGTAGTAGTTCAGGTAATGGTCAATCCAATGGTGAATCAAATACTGGTCTTCTTTTATTCATTGCAATTATTGCAATTATAGTCATTATCGGCATAGTTGTATTGGTACTAATCATAAGGAGATAAAAAAATCAATTTATTTTTTTATCCCTTCTTTCTTTTTAGTTATCTTTTTATGTATTAAATTGATGATGCAAGAGAGGCAAGATTTATGGCTGAAGCTGAAAGCAAACATGTTTATAAAAAGATACCAGCCTGGGAAATTCTTTCAAATGAAAACATAAAACAAGCCTTTGATTTTTCTGAACCTTACAAAAGATTTCTCAGCGAAGTAAAAACCGAGAGGGAAGCTGTCATTAAAATTAAGCAAATGGCCGAGCAAAAAAATAAAAATATAATGCTCAACAGAGTATCAGGAGCCGCAATATTTGTCTCAGGAATAAAACCCCTTTCAGATGGTTTGCGCATAGTAATATCTCATATAGATTCACCCCGATTAGATTTAAAACAAATTCCTTTGTTTGAAGACTCAGACAGTAGTCTTGCTTTGTTGGAAACTCACTATTACGGTGGTATCAAAAAATTTCATTGGGTAACAATACCACTTTCTTTGCATGGCATAGTAATAAAAAAAGATGGAGATAAAATTACATTTAGACTTGGAGAAGAAGAAAAAGACCCAATTTTTTCTGTGCCGGATCTCTTACCTCATCTGTCATATGATGTCCAGGATACTAAAAAAATGCAGGATGCAATAAATGCTGAAAATCTTGATATTGTCGTTGGAAGCAGACCAGTGAAAGGAGAATATAAAAATAAAATAAAGACAGCAATTCTAGAGAAATTAAACGAGGAATATGGTCTTGTAGAGGAAGATTTTATTTCAGCAGAAATTGAGGCAGTTCCTGCTTTTGCACCAAGAGATCTAGGCTTTGATCGATCAATGGTTGCTGCTTATGGTCAGGATGATCGAGTTTGTGCATATACTGCATTGCAGGCAATTTTGGATATTGAAAAACCAAATCATACTGCTATTTCAATCTTTGTTGATAAAGAAGAAATCGGAAGTGAGGGAAATGCATCTGCGCAAGTTACTACCTTTATTAGATCACTTTTAAAAACAATAGATCCCAATGTTGATTTGGATAAAGTAATGCTTAAATCAAAAGTCATATCGGCAGATGTTAATGCAGCAATTACGCCGAATTACACAGAAGTTTTCGAACTCAAAAACGCCTCAGCTATTGGACACGGTGTTGTGATGTCGAAATACACAGGGCATGGCGGCAAATATTCTGCAAATGACGCATCTGCAGAATATGTTTCAGAAATAAGAAAACTTCTGAATTCGAAAAGCATTCCATGGCAGACAGGTGAACTTGGAAAAGTGGAAAAAGGTGGTGGGGGAACCGTTGCTAAATATTTCTCCAGACTTGGAATGGAAGTAATAGATTTGGGCCCTCCCGTGTTAAGTATGCATTCTCCATACGAAGTAACAAGTAAAGTCGATATTTACTCTGCATATCTTGCGTATAAGGCATTTTTAGAATCTTAATTACTTCAACATTTAATATACCAAATTGTCAATAATTTGTTATATTCTATGTTAGTTTGGTAAGGTTTAACTCAAGAGTGTCGACACCAGTGTAGCCCGTAAATCCAATAATTTTACTTTGCTTTAAAACAGGTACAGTTATCCACAATCCCACGAAATTTCTTAAAAGTAATGACCCAACTTCATTGTAATTGTATTGTTGAAATCCACTATGGATATTTACATCCAAATCTTTATTTTCTGACCAGATTGCAGCTATTGGTATATATGATCTTTTTAATGGTGTATTTGTATAAAAAAATCTATCGAGTAGAAATCCGAAAAATAGACGAGGCGGAACAACAAAAATTGCTGGTATTAAAAAAGGAAAAAGACATTTCTCAACCACGGGGAACTGAAATAGATATGCAAATAGATAAAAAATACTGGCCAACGATAGAAAGACAAATAAAGGGCTTCCAATCGAACACTTTGAAATCGTTCCTGTTACGGAAACAAAAGATAGATGGTGTTTTGCAATAGTTTTGTTTAAAAATTCAACATTGGAAAGAAATGAAAAATGATCACTATTGTCTTTTGAAAATCTCTCTTTTGTAATGTATGTGTCTTGGAGGTTTTGCATTCCCAAAAGAAATTTTTCAATAATGCCTGATGGACCATTATAAGTTTTTTCATCTTTCAAAGATTTTTGGAATTCGTCGACACCTCCCCAAAAATTAGCAAAATCTTCAATTGTCATTTCTATAGAGCAAGTATTTATATTTCTCCCATTGTTAGAACTAAATAAAACCTCTATGGTCTCATCAATGGATTGGTCATCAATATTTGCTAAAGTAAATGTTGATAGAATACCCGTGCTGAATAGACACCATATACATAGGTAAACAATAAATTTTTTGAACATAATTGATACCAATATAATATATAATTTACCGTTGTTTAAATTTTTCTATTAAAATAAAATAATAAACAATAATTTAAATTTAAAGAATTTATCAGAGATTTTAAAAAACTGATAGATCATTTGAATCAATATAGGATAATCATATTTCTCTAGCATGTCCATTATTTCCTTATAAAAAATTTAAATATTAAAAGCGCATACAGCCTTACCTTATCCAGTAGGTGAACCATGGGCAAAGGAATAAACGCAGCAAGAAAACTCAAAAAAGGCAGAAAAAAGCAGCTATGGAATGATAGATACTACAAAAAAAGGATACTACATCTTAAAGAAAAGGCGGATCCACTTGAAGGAACCCCTCAAGCTCGTGGAATTGTAATTGAAAAAGTTGGAATTGAGGCCAAACAACCAAATTCTGCTATTAGAAAATGTGTTAAAATACAGTTGATAAAAAATGGACGTCAAATTACTGCGTTTGCCCCAGGTAACAATGCAATTGGATTTATTGATGAACACGACGAAGTAATGGTTGAAGGCATTGGCGGAAGAATGGGACGAAGTTACGGTGATATTCCAGGTGTTAGATTTAAAGTAATCAAAGTTAATGATGTATCACTTAATGAGATGATTAAAGGAAAAGTTGAGAAAGCAATGAGACGATAATTATGTCAGAAAAAAATAAGCCTGTTAATTCGGATAGTTTTTTTTCAAATTTGCAAAAATACGATATGAGTAAAGTTAAAATCGAGGATAAAGGCCTTGAAAGATATATTAACCTTGACATCGAAAATATTTACCTTGGAGGGGTTTTATCCAATAGGATGTTTGCGAAGGCAAAAATCCCGATTATTGAGAGATTGATTAACAATATTATGAGAACTGAAAAATATAACGGTAAAAAAGCCAAGGCATTCAAGGTTGTAAAAACATCGCTAGATATGATCGAGAAAAAAACAAAAACCAACCCTATTCAAGTTATTGTAAATGCACTTGAAAATACATCACCTAAAGAAGAAACAACTCGGCTACGTTTTGGTGGCATTCTTGTTCCTAAAGCCGTTGATACCTCACCTCAAAGACGATTGGACGTTGCATTACGTAATATTTGTACAGGGGCGGTTAATGCAAGTCATAAAAACAAAAAAAGTATAGAATCCTGCCTTGCTGACGAAATAATGAAAGCGGCAAAAAATGATGTCGCTTCATTTGCTGTGGCAAGGAAAAATGATATTGAGAGAGTTGCAAAATCCGCTAGATAGTCATACTTTACCATCTTTTTGGAGATAATATTATGGGCAAGAAGGAAGATAATATCAAAAAAGCAACAAATTTGATGAATAAATTAGAATATATTCGTAACATCGGTATTGCCGCTCATATTGATCATGGTAAAACTACTCTTTCTGATAATCTGCTTGCAGGCTGTGGCATGATGAGTGAGGATCTTGCTGGAAAACAGCTGGTACTCGATTTTGATGAACAGGAACAAGCAAGAGGTATTACAATTAATGCAGCTTCTGCATCCATGGTTCATAATTTTGAACAAAAAGAATATCTTATTAATCTACTGGATACACCTGGCCATGTTGATTTTGGCGGAGATGTAACAAGAGCTATGCGTGCAGTTGATGGATGTATTGTTGTAGTTTGTGCAGTTGAAGGAGCAATGCCTCAAACCGAAACTGTTGTAAGGCAAGCACTTCGTGAGAAAGTAAAACCTATTCTTTTTATCAATAAAGTTGATCGTCTTATCAATGAACTTCGAGTCACACCTGAAGAAATGCAAAAACGTTTCGTAAAAACAATTGCAAAATTCAATGAGCTTGTAAATAAGGTAGTACCTGATGAATTCAAAGGTAAATGGAATGTTAAAGTTGAAGACGGAAGCGTTGCATTTGGCTCAGCTTATTACAACTGGGCAATTTCAGCCCCCTATATGCAAAAATCGGGTCTCTCCTTTAAAGATATCTATGATTATTGTGCAAAAAATGATCAGAAAAGTCTTGCAAAAAAATCTCCAATTCATGAAGTTCTACTTGATATGGTAATTGATCATTTACCATCACCTAAGGTTGCTCAGAAATACAGGATTCCTCATATTTGGCGAGGTGATCCAGAAAGTGCTTTGGGAAAAAGCATGGTTGAGACAAACGAAAATGGTCCTCTTGCTTTGATGGTTACAAAAATAATTATGGATCCTCATGCAGGAGAAGTTGCAGTCGGCAGGATGTACAGTGGAAAAATCGTACGCGGTCAAGAGGTATATGTAAGTGGTATGCCAAAGTCAAATCGAGTTCAACAGGTTAATGTAATGGTTGGTCCTGATAGAATTCCAGTTGAACATGTTAGTGCAGGAAATATTGTTGCAGCAACTGGTATAAAGGATGCTATGGCTGGTAGTACAGTTACAGGTAATCCTGAAGATGAGCCTTTTGAAAGGATTGTACATGTTTCAGAACCAGTTGTTACTGTAGCAGTTGAAGCAAAAAATATGAAAGATCTTCCAAAACTAATCGATGTTCTAAGAATTGTTTCGAAAGCCGATCCAAGTATCCAAGTCACTATTAATCAAGAAACAGGTGAAAACCTGATGTCCGGCATGGGCGAACTGCATCTTGAAATTACAGAGTATAGGATTCGAAATGAACACGGTGTAGATATTGTTTGTTCAAAACCTATAGTTGTTTATCGCGAATCTGTGGCAAAGAAAAGCCCTCATAAATTTGAAGGTAAATCACCAAATAAACACAATAGGTTCTATATTGAAGTCGAACCATTGCCCGAAAATATTATTGATGCTATTTATACCAACAAAATACCACAAAATGTAAAGAAATTTAAAAACGAAGCCGTGAAAGTCTTACAGGAACTCGGAATGGAAAAAGAACAAGCAAAAGGCGTTTTTGGAATTTATGGATTGAACATGATAGCGGATGTTACGAAGGGAATTCAATATTTATTTGAGACAAGAGAACTGATAAAAGAAGCCTTTGAAGAGGTAATGAAAAGTGGACCGACAGCAAATGAACGATGTCAAGGTTTATTTGTAAAACTTGTTGATGCAAAACTTCATGAGGATGCTATTCACAGAGGACCTGCTCAAGTAATACCTGCGGTCAGAAATGCAATCTATGGTGCAATTACTATATCAGATCCTGTAATTTTGGAACCAATTCAAAAGGTATTTATCAGTACTCCACAAGATTTGATGGGCGATGCATCAAGAGAACTAAATCAGAGACGAGCTGAAGTTAGAGACATGACAACAGAAAAAGACATGGTAAATATTGATGCAGTTGCGCCAGTAGCTGAGATGTTTGGTTTTGCATCTGCAATTCGTTCAGCAACAGGTGGAAGAGTGCTATGGAACACAGAGAATATGGGCTTTCAAACATTGCCAAAACAATTGCAGCGTGAAATAGTCAGTAAAATAAGAGAGAGAAAAGGCCTAAAACCTGAACCATATCCGGCTGAATACTATATGGGATGATTAACATCCCACATAATTTTTTAATTTTTTCCAAGAACTTTTATTTCAAATTCTCCTAAATCATGTATGACATTGTCACCAATTTTTTTATTATTTCGATCTAGATGATAGGTAACTATGTTCAAACTTTTTGGAATAGCAACGTCAAAATATTCATGGTCACCAACATGTATAATTTCATTATTTGAAATGTCAAGTTTTTCCAAAATTAATTTGTAAAAAGCTGCAGTCTTTTTAACTTCATGAAAGTCAGAAGTCGAAGAAAAAATATGATTAAAATAAGGTTCAATATTTGTTTGACTCAATATTGTATTGATAAATTCTCTTTTTGCATTTGTAATAATTGCCAATTCAAATTTTTTCGATAGCACCTCTAGAACTTCTTTTACTTCTGGAAAAAGGCTGATGGCAAAACGATAATAATCAAGCAATTTCCCCCATTCACTAACAAGATTATAGCGATTGAACCAATATTGAAGATCGTACCATTCGATTTTATTTTCCCCAACTTCGTCGTAGGCCTTAATTAAAATATTTTTCGCCTCGTCGAAACTGACATTTTTTTCAATGGAATATATTTTAGGTAAACCCTCTAGCCATACAAGATCAGCGAATTTGCTAGTAACAAGTGTATTGTCAAGATCAAATGAGATAATTTTAATCATTTTAAGATGTCTCATTAATTGTGAATTCTTATAATAATTATGTGTTTTCATGGTGTTGTTATAAATTTAAATCAATTGTAAAAGTGTAATCTCAACAAATAAATTAAAAATTATTAAATATCATCCTTTGATACGATTTATTGAGGGCAAATGGAAAGAGGAACTATTCCAATCAATAAAGATTATGAGCTAGAATATCGCTATTATGACAAAGACACCAATTACAAGTACTTTAACAGAAAATTTGAGATCTATTTACTAGGTAAAAAGTCACTGAAAAAAAATTATCTTATGCATATGGACAACAGCAACACGCAATATATGCTACCTTTCGTATACAAAGCAAACCAGAAGAAAAGATTTGATTTTGGAGTTACTACGCTTAATTGGAACGATGTTAAAACAAATTTTTTAGACTTCGTTGTCGCTGAGATCGGAGAAGATAAAAGAGAAAATGTAAAAAAAGCAATTGGAAAGCTATCTTCCCCTAAATTGTAAAAAAATTACGATATGGTGCCTATTAATAGCTCAATAGCCCGTAACCTTGTATTTTCCATGCGTAGGTTCATAGATTTGACCAGTTCTTTTCAAACGTTCTAATGCTTCCTCTGCTCTACTAAATTCTATCCCGTCGATTTCCGCCTCTTTTGCAATATCCGCCCTATCGGCATTTCCGTCTTCTGACGAATCACATAGACGTTGAATTATATCAATAATTGAACGCATTCTGCTTTGTTGGGTATGGCTCATGCCAGTAGCTATTATGTCAATGTCGAATCTTCCCGTTTCCTTATCCATGCCAACTCTTCTCAAGTATTGTTCTATTATGTGAATTGAACGTTTGGCGTCCTGGATAGTTACTTCTTGACTTAGTCGTAATTTCGCACTGGCCTCTGCAAGACGAACAAACGCCTCAAGTTGTCTAGGGGTAAAAGTAACAGTTTCTTCTGAAGAATTTCTTAAATTAACGTAGTAGTTTTTTATTAATTCTAAGGCTTCATCAGTCATTATTGGATATATGTTTCTTTTCGCGTAAGCTACATATTTTCTAAGAAATTCCGGCTCGAATTCGGGAATTATGTGCTGCATTAGCGATTCTTTTTCCTTCAGGTTCCTGTCATCTGATCTTGTTTTTGAAATATGTTCGCTAACTTCTCCAGCCTTATGGGTTCGTAAAATGTGGGTTGCAAGATCTGTATCTCTAGTACGATTTGGTTTATCAAGTATTGAAAAAATCAAATCAAAACGGGATATGAGGGCCGGTGGCATGTTTATCTGTTCGTGCATAGGAAGAAACTCATCAAATCTGCCCAATTTTGGATTTGCAGCAGCAAGTATAGAGCATCTTGATTTAAGCGTTGCATTAATCCCTGCTTTTGCAACTGAAATTTCCTGCTGTTCCATTGCCTGATGTAATGAGCTTCTGTCCTGATCACTCATTTTGTCTATTTCATCGATACATGCTATTCCCATGTCTGCCAAAACAAGTGCACCAGCCTCTAGAGTCCACTGACCTTCACCAAATTCATCCCTTACTGCCGCAGCTGTTAGGCCAGCGGCTGAAGAGGCTTTACCGGAAGCATAAACACTTCTCGGTGCAAGTTTAGACATATATGATAACATTTGAGATTTTGCAGTACCGGGATCACCTACAAACAATGAATGAATGTCTCCCCTGATGCGGGTACCATCGGGCATTGTCTTTGGTATTCCACCAAATAACTGTAGAATAAGGGCTTCTTTTTCAACATCCATACCAAAAATTGTGGGGGCAATGCTTTTAATCATTTTTGTGTAAATTTCTTTGTCTTTACTCACCTTTAGTATTCTAGCTTCATCTTCCTCGGTTACCTCTACTTCATCAAATGCCATTTGTTGTGTTTCTATACTTACGGCATCCATTATTTTATCAAAGGATGTTAATCGGAACTGACCGCGTCGTCGTTGCATAGAATGAAGAATGCCATTTGCAATCACTCGATCTCCCGGGGCGATTTCTCCGGCAAGGTCATCTTCCAAATAAACACTAATTCGTTCAGGTTGTGCTCCCCCTCTAAGCCCCTCAGGATTTTCTTGAATTTCAATCTTTTGTGAGTCGATAAATTCTGAAAGTGAAGTTAGTAGCTTAAATGATGATACGCGACCGCATCCTCCCTGATCTTCCTGGCATTCTGAGGGTTCTTTTAGTATGTCTTCTTCTTGTTCAATCTTAATTATTGCGCCACATTTCTGGCATTGGAATGCCCCGACCTGTAGTTTGGGTCTTACTTCTGTTCGTTTCTTTACTATTCCCTCAATTGCAGTAAGTTTACCCAAGTGATTTGCTCGGATATTACGTATTATGATTTTTTGGTTATCCGGAAGGTTTTTTACTCTAAAATGCAAACGGATATCATTTTCACTAGCAACATCGATATTCTTTAACGCTTCCTCTGCGTTATAAAGGGCTTTATAAGGTTGATTTATTAACAATTCCGATAGTTCCGGGTTTGCCTTATCCATATCCCAAAAATCTACGTAGAGGCTACGTTTTGCTGGGTACTCAATTGCAACAGTTTCAATTTTAGATTTGCAATGTTTTTCAAAGTAAGTCTGCCATGATGCTGTTAAATTCTCATCTTTTAACAATCTGACCATTTATCTTCCCCCACAGAAATTTTTCTGTTTCAATTGAAATTTTAATGAATTTTATTGTTTTAGCGGGTGTAGAAGCACATCAAGTGGGTGCACGTTTCATCTAAAGACTGCCCACCAGCATTCTCAACCCCGTTTACCCATTGAGCATTAGCAGTTCGCGGTAAGGCTGCTCACTTCCGTGCCTGACCCGGTTTCCGCAATTAAGACGTCAATATGACCCTCCGGCCATATATTTACATCACCTCTAATCCCAAAGGACAAGGTCTCATTGTCAACAAGTGGATCAATAAATGCTCGTTACATCGCCTCTCCGTTTCGACCCCAGCATATCGGCGATTTCTGGTAACAGGGAACGCCTACCTCCCCGGTCTATTCTACACCTATCGCCATTGTGTCTTTACCATGATCTTCTCATAATTGTCCATAGATTTCTGAAGAATTGGAAGAATATTAATGCAAGGGCTACTGCTAAAAATGCTACATCTCTTACAACGTATAGCCATATGTCGTTAGCGTAACCCCATTTAAGACCAACCTCGATAGAGTCTCTCACTAGAAGGTACATGAATACCGCTACGATAAAAAACAAAATAATGTTAATGTAAAACGACCATCTGTACCAAGATTTTTTGCTTATTCTTTGAAAGGAGTTATCTACCATAGTACACAATACTCCATTTATAATAACAATGCATAAGCAAATAGCTATTTGAAAGTTATGCCAAATTTTAAAGAAAATCAATTAATGTTGTCTTTCTAATCTTATCGCTGACAAAAAGCGAATTTATTGATTTTTCGACTAGTTTTATTCGTTGGCGAGCATATTGTGAAATATTATATTTTTCAGCAATTTCTTTTGATATCTCTAAATATTTTTTAACTGATTTCTCGTGAACTGTCAGAATTAATTTTCCATTACATTTTTCGCATAATCCCCTCAATGGAACTCTTCTGTAAGTAATATTACAGATAGGACATCTAAATGATTGTTTACTAAATGCCCTCAAGTTACCGATTATATCTGGTAGAAAGTGCCTTTCTATAACCTTATATGCAACATCGGCTTCGTCCACAGCACGTATTTTTGCTGCGAGATTGAGCTGCGCATTCATTTTATCCATCATAGTTTTTAATGATTTGTAATTGGACATTTTTGGCCCCTCGGAAATATCGACAGTGTCATGAGTGAATCCAAATTTTTCATATTGTAATTCTGTTCCCAGTCTGGAAGAAACCAAATCCATTAATGGTTCTAAGTCTTTAGATTGCTTATGAAGCAATGTAGATTCATAAAACGCGAGCGGATATCTTGAAAGAGTATCGAGGTTATGAGCTTCTTTGTCAACTTCTGAAGGGTCAATTCTTGTAG
Source organism: Thermoplasmatota archaeon (assembly GCA_016936135.1). GTDB lineage: Archaea > Thermoplasmatota > E2 > DHVEG-1 > DHVEG-1 > JAFGPP01. The sequence continues at coordinate 3,542 of JAFGPP010000058.1, read as the reverse complement.
TTATGATTAGTGGCAGATCCATTCTACCCCCACGTTTATCAGGAATATAAGAATGAGAAAAATTTAACAATGTGTCCATCAGCAGCATTAGACTGTCTTCGTCCCCATCGCAATTTCTTCTCTTGGCTGCGTGATAAAACGGATGAGCAAAACAGACCTGTGCGTCTGTAAAACCAATTATTCTTGATAATGAACCAGCCGAAGTGTGAGGAGCAAGACCGATTGTTAAATGACCTGTTAAACTTTCTAGTTTTCTAATATTATAAAACCTATCCATTTTATAGAACCTTACTAAAAGATCATCTACAAATTTTGTTACTTTGTAAAAATATTCTGCACAAGACTTTGAGATTATAACATCTTGAACTTTTAATTCACAAAGTTGATTTTCATCTCTAAGTTGATTTCCAAGATAATCTTTAGCATATCCAAGTTCTCTAAGTCTTTTTACAGTTACTCCAATTTCCCTTGGTCTAAAGTGTGTGAGGGGGGCGTCAGTCATGTCAAAACGAATCGTACCATCCTTGAATACTGATACATCGTGTTTCCCTCTAAGAATTCCCTTTTCTAATGGTTCGGGTGTCTTGTGTTTCGATATTGTTCCGACAACACCTTTTATTGTTTCCGGAATAGTTCTCTCCCTAATATTTTTCTGTGCAAGTTTTAATTCTTGGTCAATGTTAATTACTTGAAAATCAATTCTACCGTTTCCCTTTGAATCTGTAAAAATTTCTGTATGTGCACCACAATAACAAAAAACTCTGTAGGTTTTTTTTTCGCATTTTGGGCAAATCCTAATTCCTGCTTCAACTTCAATTTTTCCCGCTTCAGCTGCGTTACCTATTAGCCTTTGGTTTCCACCATGGTTACCTATCGGAAATAAAACATGTGGTGGCGGCCTCATTTTTCTTGCGGCAGCTTTTTCGGGTCGTCCCATTCTGGTTCCAATACGAAATGGGGAGCGGGGACGAATTGTAATTCCTGCAAGCTTTGTAACAGTAGAAACAGAATTCCCATCATTATCAATTGACGACAGATTTTGATATCTGGAAGTTTTTATAATCTTATTATCCGTAATATCAAGCCCACAGCACCTGATAATTGGATAAGAATAACGGTCAAAAAAAATAGCACTCTCTTTTTGTTTGTGAAGAGCTCCAATTTCCACAAGTATTGTTTTGATTTTTTCTTCATATGGAATTATCAATTTAGAATCATCATTCAACCTGCCTTTTTCAAAAACATACTGAGAAAGTACGGCAATGTCCTCACTACTGATATCATGCCAAAAAAGATTGTATTTGGGATGTAAAGGTACACTTAAGGTTTCTGAAATCTTAAAAGCTTCATCACATGAAGGATTGTAGATATCAATATTTTTCCCAAATTTTTCAGTTATTTTTTCAATTGTTTTCTGATCGGATTTGGTTACCTCGTCAATTCGATAATTTTCTGGTAGACAATCAATGGATTTTTGCAAATCTTGAATCCACCATTCAAAGCAATATGGAGCATCAGGAAGTAATGAATTATTTTCGATAAATTCCCCGAATGGAATCAAAATTTCTCCAAGATCAATTATTTTTTTTATCTTGCATTGATCAATTTGATTGTAATCAGTAATTTCAATAAGATCCCCGTTGTGAAGTAAAACAATTGGTCCTTCAATATAGCTGCAAGGTGTTCCGATGGTGCCTTTTCCTGGTCTCTCTGTTTTAATTTGTGTGCCGACAGCAATAAAGTTGTCAAGCAAATATTTTGTTGCTGGATTAATTGCAGTGGATGCAAGACCAGCAGTTCTGGCTCGTCCATATCTTAGTCTAAACCCGCCCTTTCTAGATGGATGTGAAAATACAGGTCTGCCAGCGATAACCTCGCCGATATATTTTGAGGAAGGGGCAATAGTTGGCATGCCGTTTGTGTCCAAATCATTGTTGTTTCCAGCGTTTTTATTTACAAAAATATCTAAAAAATCCCAATCCTTGAGTCTTAATTTTTTTACATGCTTCAGTATTTTAGGTGCTTTAAGACACAATCCTTCAGCAATTACTAAACAAGCACCTCCTCTTAATCTATTTGTACCTACTCTAGTTAAATCTCTGTAACCAGTAACTTCTTCATCCTCAGTACCCTCCCCATTTATGCATATGGGGCAGCCACTTACTATTTTTTCAATTTCATCTGCAGATGGAGTGTATTGCAAGTGTTGAACTCTTTTGTATAAAGGAATTTCTTCTTTGTAACGTTCAATTTCCCCTTTTGTAGGCACATATTTATCTATGCCAAGTTTTCTTCTTACAACATCTGCAATAAGTACACTCATTGCCTGTCCAGTACCACCTGCACTTCTAATTGGCCCGGAAAAATACAAATCTACATAGTTTGAGCCATCTTTGTTCTTTCCAAGTTTTACTTCAGCAATTCCTTCAAGCGGTGCAACAAGAACCCCCTCGGTAAGTATTGCAAGTCCTGTTCTGATTGCCTGGTCCAATGCATCTTCTGTTTTCGAAAAGTTGTAAGTATCTCCGGAAATTATTTCTTTGGCAATTTCTAATGACACCAATTCCCTATTGCCAATTTTTTTTGTTGTATTTCGGATTTTTTCGGCAATTCCTATTGGGCCAACGAGTTGTTCAACTCTTGCTGCAAGATCAAGTGCTTGAGGTATCTCAACTTTTAACTCAGGGTCAAAACCCTTTTTTCTTGCCTCTTCTGAAATTTCATAACAACGATCTATTTCAACCTGAATCTGATCGAAATATGAACGCATTTCAGGGCTAACAGCGATATTGTTTGAACGATCCCCACCCATTCTTTAACATCTCTAAAAAGCTAGCGAAAATAAATGTAGGTTGTATGTATAAACTTTTGTATTTTTGGAAAACAGTCTAATATTTTGAAGTTCTTTACTGTCCTGTTAATTTTTCTTTTATACTATTAATTTTAGCAAAATTGTTTAATAAACTAAAAAACAATAGAAAAATTCTTGTTTTGCATAAATATTTCTTAATAAGGTTTTTAAAAGACAATAATTTATGTTTATTTGGAGGAATATCAAAAGGATTGTTGGAGGCAAAAATATGAAAAGAAAAATTATTAGTTTTTTAGTTTGTATACTTCTAGTTAGTACCTTATTACCACTTCAAACAGTTGCAACCCAAAACAATGAGGTTGAAACACCTGTTGCTGGAGGAATGGCAGAAAAAGTAGAAATTAAGCCATTGAATTTTTTCCTCCAATTACTACCTTATTATGACGCTGTAGCTGTTGAGATTACCAATAATAATAATGTTACAATACATTTTATTATTAATATTTCAGCCATTAAACCTGATGGAACTGTTCTCTATTATTCCAGGAGTTCTTATCAATCATTGGGTTTAATTTCAGGTGGTACTGCAGGTGCAGGTATGGGTTACACAAAACTGGATTTCATTAAAAAAGGATACGGAATTGGATTTTTTACAGTGGAAGTGGAAATCGAGGTAGTCGATGATCATTCGTTCAAATCGGAGACTTTTTCAGGATTCATCTTATCCTTC
>JAFGPP010000057.1 GCA_016936135.1 Thermoplasmatota archaeon | reverse complement strand
ATCAAAACAGTTAAATCTATAAATAGGAAGCCGTATAAACCCTAAAATTCAAGTTTAGGGAGATTTTATAATGAAGGTATTGGAAAATACTGAATCAGTGTGCCCTGCTTGCTATAAAGATGGAAAAATACATAAGATTCCAGCCCAGATTGTTGAAGATGGTGGCAAGGTATGGATCACAAAAACTTGTGATAAGCATGGGAATTTTAAGGACATTTATTTTAGTGATGTTAACGTATATAAAAAATGGATAAAATACAAAGTGACTGGTAAAACAGCACCAGACGTTAAAACCGAACTATTTGGTCATCCTGCTCTTTACAAAGAGCACAAGTCACAAAGCGTGCTAACTAATCTTCTAATAACAAACAGGTGTGATCTGCGCTGCAGCTATTGCTTCATGAATGCAGGCTCATCCGGAAGGGTGTACGAACCCACTATTGAGCAACTTAGAGAACAGATGATTATGGCAAGAAACGAGCGTCCAATGGGCTCAAAAGCCATACAAATTACTGGAGGAGAACCAACAATTCGAGAAGATCTTCTTGATATAGTAAAAATGGCTAAAGAGATTGGCTTTTCACATGTACAATTGAATACTAACGGAATAAAACTTGCGGATAGTGTTGATTACTGTAAGGAATTGAAAGCAGCAAAAGTAAATACTGTTTACATGAGCTTTGATGGGGTTACCAAAGAAACGAATCCTTGGATAGAGAAGTGTAAAATTGCACTTCAAAACTTAAGAGAGGCAAAGTTACATACTGTGCTTGTACCTGTATTAATTGGTGGCAAGAATCTACATGAAGCAGGAAAAATAGTAAAATTTGCAATTGACAACATGGATTTGATTAGGGGAGTAAATTTTCAACCAGTGTCATTTTGCGGAAGAATCACAAAGCTTAATGATGAGAAACGAGAACAACAAAGAGTTGATTATGCTCAAATGTTCGAATCTATTGAAAAAGAGTTTAATGGTAAAATTTCAAGGGACGATTTTTATCCAGTTCCCTTTGTTTTCCCTATTTCTCGTCTAATCGAGGATCTTAAAGGAGAAACACAAGTTGAATTTACAGCTCATCCAGGTTGTGGTGGTGCGACATACATTTTCGTTGATGATGGTGAGCCACTTCCGGTTACACGTTTCATTGATGTTGAAGGACTTCTAGATTTCGTCGATAAAAAAAGTAAAACAAAGGGTCCAATGAGGAAAGTAAGAACCGCATTGGCTTTTTATCGACATATAGACGATTTTGTTGATTATGAAAAAGCCCCTAAAGATTTTGATTTAAAGAAGATTTTAAAAGAGGCAGCTATTGGTGGGTCATATGATTCACTGAGAGGCTTTCATTACAAAAGCTTGTTTGTAGGTTCAATGTGGTTTCAGGATGCTTTTAATTTAAATATTGAAAGATTAGAAAGATGTGTTATCCACTATTCCACTCCTGAAGGTATTGTGCCTTTCTGTGCGTATAATGGTCTTGGCCTTGGTGACGAAATTCGTGATCGTCACTCGATCTCAATTAAGGAATGGGAAGAAAAAACTGGACGAAGTATTCGCGATGATTTAAGAAAAGATGTCCCACTAACTTAGAATAGATATAATTAAAAAAAATTACAATTTTTCCATTTTTTGTTTATATAATTTATTGAAAAGCTTTATTAATCTAAGTTGTATTCATTATTAAATTGTATTAATTACAATTTGATATTGATTGTCATATATTGGTGAGTACCTTGGATCATTATGTTGAAATATTAAAAAAGGGTAATATTAAGGTGACACAGCAAAGAATTGACATCTTAAAATATTTAGATTCCCATTTGTCGCATCCAACAGCTGAAGAAATATTCTTGTCTTTAAAAAAAACTCATCCAGCACTTTCAAAGACAACAGTTTACAATTCATTGGATGTCTTGAGAAAACATGGGATAATTACAACTTTAACCATAACTGAAAATGAATTGAGATATGATTTTAAAACTAAGATGCACCATCACTTTTTGTGTAAAAAATGTGGTCAAATAATAGATATTGATATATCTTGTCCTAACATAGAAAAAATTTCTAAATTTGGTCATAGGGTAGATGAAGTACATGGATACTTCAAAGGAATATGTAAAAATTGTTTAGATCAGGGGCGTGGAAAAAATAAATCTCAAAGCCTTACATAAGATAACATATGGTCTTTACGTGGTTTGCTCAAAATCTGGTGGAAAGGCAAATGGACAAATCGCAAATGCAATCTTTCAGATTACATCTGAACCTCCAACTATTGCAATTTCTATAAACAAAAAAAATCTTACTCATGAATTGATTGAAAAAAGTAAAGTTTTCACGATTTCAGTTCTTTCAGAAGAAACACCCATGACTTTAATTGGAACTTTCGGCTTTAAATGCGGAAGAGACATTAACAAAATAACTGGAGTTAATTGTAAAAATGGAATATCAAAAATTCCTATTGTTTTGGAATATAGTATCGCATATATCGAAGCAGAAGTATTCAATTCTGTTGACGTTGGTACACATACAATTTTTATCGGAAGAGTGATTGATTGCGACATTATTGATGATAAAAAACCAATGACATATGATTATTATCATAAAGTTAAGGGCGGATTATCACCAAAAACCGCACCAACTTATATAGCAAATGATAAAAATAAAAAAATGGAGGAAGAAAAAATGGACAAATACGTATGTACAGTTTGTGGATGGATTTATGATCCAGAAAAAGGAGATCCAGATGGAAATATTAAGCCCGGAACAAAATTTGAGGATATCCCTGACGACTGGGTCTGTCCTGTTTGTGGAGCAGCTAAAAGTGACTTTGAGAAGATGTGATAAATTTGAAGGCAGTAGAAATTAAACCCAATGTATTTTGGGTTGGTGGTATAGACTGGGATATAAGAAATTTCCATGGCTATTCGACCCAAAGAGGAACTACATACAATGCGTATTTAATTAAAGATAGGAAGATAACTCTTGTAGATACTGTAAAGCACTATTTATTCGATGAAATGATTTCCAGAATATCTGATGTTGTCGATCCAAAAAAAATTGAAAATATTGTTTCTAATCATGTAGAAATGGATCACTCCGGTTCTCTTCCAAAACTTTTGGAAATGGCTCCAGATGCAACAGTAATTACTTCCACCCGAGGTGAAAAGGGATTAAGAAGACACTTTAAAAAAGATTGGAACTTTAAAGTTGTTCAATCGGGTGATACACTTGATATTGGAAACCGGACACTTCATTTCGTTCATATTCCCATGGTTCACTGGCCGGATTCAATGGTAACTTACAGTCCAAATGACAAACTTCTGTTGCCAAACGATGCTTTCGGTCAACATATTGCTAGTTCCGAACGTTTTGATGATGAATTAGATTGGGGAATTTTAAGAGAAGAAGCCGCAAAATATTATGCAAACATCGTAATGCCTTTTGGAGACCAAGTTAAAAAAGCACTTTCAGCAATCAAACCACTAGACATCGACATGATCGCTCCAAGCCATGGTGTTATTTGGCGTTCAAATATCTCAAAGATTGTAGAAGAGTACTCAAAATGGGCTAATTATGAATCTAAAAAAAAAGCATTAATTGTATACGACTCGATGTGGGGTACAACAGAGCGGATGGCTTATGAAATTGCAAAGGGTTTGACTGAATCGGGAATTAACGTTAAAATAAGTAACTTAAAGACTAATCACATTTCGGACATCATTACTGATGTTCTTGATTCAAAATTGATTCTTCTTGGATCTCCAACTCTTAATAACGGAATTTTACCTACAATGGGCGGATTCTTGACTTATCTAAAAGGATTACGCCCAAAGAAAAAAATAGGATTTGTTTTTGGTTCTTATGGTTGGGGAGGTCAAGCAGTCGGAGAAATTGAAAAAATTATTGGTGAATTATCATGGGATATACCATATGAGAATATTAACTTGAATTACATTCCTGATGAACAAGAAATATTAAATTTAAGAAAGATTGGTAACAAATTGGGAAAATACTTATAGAAATGAGACATTGTTTATATTTCAGGGAGGTAAATTGGTTTGTATAAAAGTCGTGGTTGTGAGGTAATTGGAAAACCTGTGGAATACATGTGCGATTGCAAAGATAAAGTATGTTCTTGCGACTTAGTAATGGAGTTTGGTAAGGTAGAAAAGATTATACAGTATTTTTGCCGTATTCTAGATGTAAAATTAAATATTTTTAATTAGAGGTAGAATAGAATGGTAAGAAAAAAAGAAAAGAAAGTAGATATAGAGGCAAATAATAGAAAGAAAACTTCCGTGGATACTACTCCCCCTGCGGTTTGGAATCCGCTTGAGTTAATCGAAAATGTTGATCGATTTTTAATGGATGATTTCTGGAACCCCCTATGGTGGCGTCGAAGAAGCCCATTTTCTCCATATAGAGATCAATTGCTAGAAACTGATACAAAATTGACCCCGTTGGATCTTATTGATGCTGGTGACAAATACAAAGTCGTTGCAGAAATGCCCGGGGTATCAAAAAAGGACGTGGAAGTAAATATCACCCCAAACGCAATAAACATATGTGGGGAAAAGAAATACGAAACAGAAAAAGATGAACAAGGATACATTAGACACGAGAGAAGTTACTCTACAATATGTAGAAGTATAGCTTTTCCTGAAGAAGTACTCCCAGACAAAGCTGATGCAACTCTTTCTGACGGCATATTAGAAGTACACGTTTCAAAGAAAACTCCAACTAAATCTAAAGGTAGAAAGATACCTGTAAAATAGAGAGGTGAATATATGGAAGAAACAATATCAATGCCATTAATTGGCGATAAATTCCCAGAATTAGAGGTACAAACAACACAAGGCAAAAAAAAGCTACCCGATGAGTTTAAAGGTAACTGGTTCATACTTTTTAGCCATCCTGCTGATTTTACACCTGTATGCACAACAGAGTTTGTTGCATTTCAAAAAAGATACAGTGAATTTAAAAAATTAAATACTGAACTTATCGGTCTTAGCGTTGATCAGGTATTTTCACATATAAAATGGGAAGAATGGATCAAAGAAAAACTCAAAATTGAGATAGAATTCCCAATAATTGCTGACACGGGAAAAGTTGCAAATAGATTAGGTTTAATTCACCCAGGAAAAGGAACAAACACAGTAAGAGCAGTTTTCATGGTTGACCCAAAGGGAATCATCAGAGCAATTCTTTATTATCCACAGGAACTAGGTAGAAATATGGATGAGTTTTTACGAATGATAAAAGGATTTCAGGTTGCAGATAAAAACGGTGTTGCAATTCCAGCAAACTGGCCAAATAATGAACTCGTCAAAGATAGGGTAATAGTCCCGCCAGCAACTGATACGGTAACTGCAAAGAAGAGAATGAAAGAATATGATTGTTATGACTGGTGGTTCTGTCATAAAAAAATTTAAAACATTTGTTTTTGAGGAACATTTATGCTTAAACAGAAAATCGAACAGGCAATAAACAAACAAATAAATGCTGAGTTATGGTCTGCCTATCTCTATTTATCCATGTCAACATACTTTGAATCAATTAGCCTTGGGGGATTTGCAAACTGGATGCGAATTCAGGCACAAGAAGAGGTCGCACATGCAATGAGATTTTACGATTATGTTGTTGAACGAGGGGGCAGAGTTAAACTAATGCCAATTGACTCTGTAAAAACAGACTGGAAATCTCCATTGGATGCTTTTGAAGAAACCTATAAACATGAACAAAAGGTAACAGGTTTAATCAATGATTTAGTAAATACCTCAACAGCAGAAAAAGACCACGCTACTGTTAATATGTTGCAGTGGTTTGTTGATGAACAAGTTGAGGAAGAGTCATCCGCAGATGAAATTGTACAAAAACTTAAATTGATTGGTAAGGACGGAAGTGGCCTCTTCATGATTGACAGAGAGCTCGCACAGCGGGTCTTTACACCGCCTGTAAAATCAAAGGAGTAGAAGAATTGAACTATTGGGGGAAATAAGCTATGATTGGATCATTACCAAAAGATATTATTGAGGCCCTTTTTGAAACAATACCTATGGAGGTATCTGTTCTTGATAAAAACGACAATGTGCTAGCATGGAACAAACACGAAACCAGGATATTTAAGCGTCCCGAGTCGGTTGTAGGTAGAGATGTAAGAAAATGTCATCCCAAAAAAAGTCTTGATAAGGTTGAAAAAATAATCGGGGAAATGAAAGCTGGTAAACGAGAGAAAGCAACGTTTTGGATTGACCTTTGTCTGGAGGGAAAAAAGGATCCTCACAAAATTTTTATTCAATATCTTGCACTCCGAAACAATGAGGGTAAGTATGTCGGGTGTCTAGAGGCCACTCAGGATATTACTGATATCCAAAAAATTTCTGGGGAAAAACGCTTACTTGACATGAAGTGAGGCAAAAACAATGGATTTACATAATTTCAAATTAGAGGAACTTCTTCTAGCAGCGATTAAGAGTGAAGAGGAAAGCAAGAAGCTTTACTATAAATTAACGGAAAAAACAGGAAACGGACTATTACAAGACAAACTCGAATTTCTTGCAAAGGAAGAAGATAAACATAGAAAATTTTTAGAAGAAGTATATAAGAATCACTTCCCAGATCGGGACATAAAAATTCCTATATCCTCTCCAGTTCCTTTGCCTACCATAGAATTAAAAAAAGACATGGCCTTAAGTAAACTTCTTTATGAAGCAATGAAAGCGGAAATGGCAGCCTCTGATTTTTACATTTCTTTAGCAAAGAAATTTGAGAAAGGGACAAAATTACACAACACTTTGCTTTATTTTTCAGACATGGAAAAAGGTCATTACAAGATTCTTGAAATAGAAAAAGAAAGTATGGAGAGATTTGAAGAAGCTGATGTATACTGGCCGATGGTTCATGCAGGACCTTAGATCTGTATCTGAAATTATAAATTGAATAATAAAAGGTGGCTGATATGAAAAAATTAAAAGGAACTCAAACAGAAAAAAATTTACTTGCCGCATTTGCCGGCGAGTCTCAGGCTAGAAATCGATACAGCTATTTTGCATCTCAAGCAAAAAAAGAAGGCTATGAACAAATCGCATCAATTTTTTTAGAAACTGCTGATAATGAAAAAGAACACGCAAAAGTATTTTTCAAGCATCTTTCTGGAGGAATGGTAAAAATTACTGCAGAGTATCCTGCAGGAATTATTGGAACTACAGAAGATAACTTACTTGAAGCCGCAGAAGGGGAAAAAATGGAATGGGGATCTCTTTATCCGAATTTTGCAAAAACTGCAGAAGAAGAAGGATTTAAAGAAATTGCGTTGAGTTTTCGCAATATAGCAGATGTAGAATCATACCATGAGAAAAGATATCGTAAACTGCTGGAAAATGTGAAGAAAAATAAAGTATTTAAAAAAGATAAGATCGTAAAATGGAAATGTAGAAACTGTGGATATGTTCACGAGGGACCAGAAGCACCAAAAAAGTGTCCGGCATGCCAACATCCACAGAGCTATTATGAAATTTTGGTGGAACCTTATTAGATAGTTAGGAGAGATAATATGGCAAAATTAAGAGGAATTTATAAATGTGAGATTTGTGGAAACATTGTAGAGGTTCTTCATGAAGGGATTGGAACTTTAGTATGTTGCGATGAAGAAATGATTCTACTTGAGGAAAAAACTAAAGACTCTTCAATGGAAAAACACGTTCCATACATCGAGAAAAATGATGGGGTTGTTACAGTAAAAGTCGGTCAGAATCAAGATCATCCAATGGAAGAAAAACATTATATTGAATGGATACAAATTATTGCTGATGGTGCATCATATCGCAAATTCCTAAAACCCGGGGATAAACCACAAGCTACTTTTAACATAAAGGCAAAAGATATCAAAGCCAGAGAATACTGTAATATCCATGGATTGTGGAAATCATAAGTGTCGAAATTTCATTATTTCTTTATTGTTTTTCAAAATTAAATGATTTTTAAGCTTGGAGATGACAGGCCATGGTTAAAAAATATGAAATATTGCCCTTAATGATACGAGATCATTGTAAAATTGAAAATCTATTAGATAAGTTAGAACAGTCCTCAAAGGATGACTTTGACGAAATGAAGCAAGCTTTTTATGCATTTGAGTGGAATATTGAAAAACACGTCTTTTTGGAGGAAAAAGTAGTTTTTACAACTTATAACCCCGATGACGTTTCTGAGGGCTATAAAATGTTGCCAAAACTCACCGAACAACATAATTACATTCTAAACACACTAGAAAACTGGAGAAATGAGATCAGACACAGAAGAATGATAAGAGACGTCTATAAGTTAAAGGAATTTCTTATTAAGCACAAAGAATTTGAAGAAAATGAATTTTATCCTAGACTTGAAGAAAATCTAAAAATCGATGAAAAAATGCATATGTATGATAGATTAACAGAATTTATTTAAAATTTAATTTTTACAAGTCATAAAAAATTAATTCTTAAATCTGCGTTTCAAAATGACTTTGTTTCCATGATAATTCAAAAATGGAGGGTATGAACTAATGGGTATTTTAGAGATAAAAAATCTTTCATTATCGATTAATAAAAAAAAAATTTTAAAAGATATTTCCATTGATATATGAGATGGACACGTCCATGCAATTGTTGGTCCAAACGGTGCTGGTAAGTCAACTCTAGCCTCGGCTATAATGGGTCTGGAAGGTTATAGGGATATAAAAGGAAAAATCATTTTTAAAGGTCAAGAAATCAGCAAGCTAGGAATTGACGAACGTGCAAGAATGGGTATGACATTTGGTTGGCAGGAACCCGCAAGGTATGAGGGATTGAAAATTAATGATTTTCTTTTAGCTTCAAAAACAAAAAAAGATGAAAAATTTTCTATAGATGCATTAGAACAGGTAGGTCTTAATGAAAAACAATATCTGCATCGGGCTGTTGATAAGACCCTTTCGGGAGGTGAACGTAAAAAGGTCGAATTAGCATCAATTTTAACTATGGATCCAGATTTTATAATGCTTGATGAACCGGATTCTGGCATTGACGTTGCAACTCTAGAATTAATGTTTCAGGTAATTAAAGATCTGAAACAAAAAGGAAAAACAATAGTATTTATTACCCACAGTTTGGCCGTTCTAAAACAAGCGGAACATGCCTTTCTTATGTGTAATGGCGAGATAATTCAAAAATCCACTTCGGATAAAATAATTCCTTATTTTGAAAATAAATGCATTCCGTGTCCTCACAAAAATGAGCCAGATGAGGAGGTATCTTTTGATGGGAGATGAAACTTCAACTCTAAAAAAACTAAGAAACGCTTCCAGTATAGATCAAAATACAATAAATAATCCAAAAGTAGCCCATTTATTCATTCATCAACATGAGGTTGTAGGGTCTCATTTGATACCTGGACTGAACGTCGACGTTAAATCTCTTGAAGATAGTATCAAATTAAATATCGAACTTGAGGAGGGTATCATAGTTGAAAATCCTGTTCAAATGTGCTTTGGAATATTGCATAAGAAAGGGATACAAAGAATTATTATGAAAACAAAAATTGGAAAAAAATCAAAAATTAGCATTTTTGCTCATTGTACTTTTCCAAATGCAGTTGATGTAAAACATATAATGGATGCTGATATAACAATTGGAAAAGGTGCCAATTACTCTTATTTTGAAAGGCACATACATGGTGATTTTGGAGGCATCAAAGTATTTCCCAAAGCAAAAATTCAGGTAATGGATTCTGCAATATTTTCAACTGAATTTGAGCTTTTGAAAGGAAGGGTGGGTCTAATCGATATTGATTATGATGTAACATGTCACAAAAAAAGCATTCTAGATATGATGGCAAGGATAAACGGTCGAGTAAATGATGTAATAAAAATCAAGGAAACAGGAGATCTTATCGGGGATTTTTCTCGAGGTGTTCTAACATCAAGGGTTGCAGTTAGGGATAATGCTTCTGCTGAGGTATATAGTAAACTTAGTGCATCTGGTTCATATGCTCGTGGTCATGTTGATTGCAAAGAAATTGTGCAAGATAATGGAAAAGTGTCTGCCGTACCAATAGTAGAAGTTTATAATCCTAAAGCTCATATTACACATGAAGCCTCGCTGGGAAGTGTGGATTCAAAACAACTTCAAACATTGATGGCCCGAGGGTTGACAGAGGATGATGCGACAGATTTGATTATAAATGGATTGTTAAGTTGAAGGATAGAAATTAAAAATGAGTTAAGACTTATGTCGGAAAAAATTGGAGACAAGTTCCATCAATTTACAAAGTATTCTCGTGACCATATGCAATTGGGTGAAATTGATTGGAACAATCAGCCTTTTGTTTATAAGTTTTATAAAGATAAATCTAAAGTAAAACTATTTCCTCCAAAAAAATTTACAAACACAACTTTTCACAATGCAATTACAGAAAGGAAAAGTACAAGGTCTTTTTCAAAATTACCAATAAATAAAGAACAATTATCTTACCTTCTTTGGTCATCTACTGGGATACAGAGAAGAGAATTTGATTTTGAATATCGCACTGTACCTTCTGCAGGTGCCCTGTATCCAATTGAAACATATCTTGTTGTAAATAATGTAAAAAACTTGACACAAGGCGTTTATCATTATAATATAAAAAATCATGAACTGGAATATTTGAAATCTGGCGATTTCGGTTTAGAGACTTCTAGGGCAGCACTTGATCAGGAAATGTGTTTGGAGGCAAGTGTTGTTTTTATTTGGTCAGCTTTATTTTCCAGATCTAAATGGAAGTACGGTGAGAGAGCGTTATAGGTACATCTATTTGGATGCAGGTCATATTGCCCAAAATCTGGCCCTTTCCTCAGCAAGTCTTAAACTTGGTTGCTGTCATATTGCTGCATTTTACGATGATGAAGTAAACGCAATAATTGACATCGATGGTATCTCAGAAAGTGCAATATATGCAAGCGTTATCGGCCGCATAGATTGAAAATATAAAATTATTTGAGCATCCTTTCATAGTGTATGTTTAAACAATTGGAGGAATGGAAATTAATTTATTTCAAGTAACATTTGAATCTGTTGCAACTTTACTTGGTATTGGCCTTATTGGTTTTTTACTTATTAGAAAAAAGTTAGTTCCTGAAAATGTTTTGAGTTTGCTTACACCTTTGGTAATAACTATAGCTCTTCCTAGTTTAGTTTTTTCAAATGTAATCTCAAGATTTGAACCTTCAATTTCACCAAATTGGTGGCAACTTCCGTTATGGTGGATGTTTTTTACATTAATTGCTGCAGCTCTAACATATGTCTTTAGATTTGTTTCAAAAAAAGAGACCAGACGAGAATTTGCAATGAGTCTTTTCTATCAAAACGGAATATTTTTTCCTCTGGCGATAATTGCAGGAATGTTTACAGATTCATCTCAATACATAATTTACTTATTTTTATTTACAATTTTTTTCCCTACGTTTTTTTTCAATACATATAATCTTTTTTATGGAGGAAGTCTAAGGCCACTTTCACTTAAAAAAATATTAAATCCTGTACTAATTGCAACACTTATTGCATTGACAATTAAATTAACAAGTGCGAATATAATAATTCCAACTTTTGTTCTGTCAATATTTTCTCTACTTGGAGCAATGACCTTGCCATTGATTATGATAATAATTGGTGGTAATATTTATGTGGATTTTCGCAATAAGGGAAAAATCTACCTAT